>NZ_JAWJTG010000025.1:0-70598 GCF_032911605.1 Stenotrophomonas mexicanensis | reverse complement strand
AGCACTACCTTGACATGGTAGGGGTCACAGGTTCGAACCCTGTACCGCCCACCACGAAGTCCCTGGAAGGGGGGCTGTCGTGAACTGCAAAGCCCGGCCCTGGCGCCGGGTTTTTACGTAGCAAGGCCAGCTTTCGGGCGGCAAGAACAAGATGGGCGGTTAGCTCAGCGGTAGAGCACTACCTTGACATGGTAGGGGTCACAGGTTCGAACCCTGTACCGCCCACCACCTGGCTCCCGGCATTGCCGGTGTAGCGGTGGATCACGACGGAAGCCGGCCTTGTGCCGGCTTTTCTCGTTTCAGGCATCGATCACGGTTCCATATGGTCAGCGTTGCACGACCAGGTCTTCGATGCTGATCATCCGCTGCAGCTTCCAGTGACCGTCCACGCGCTCCCAGAGCTGGGCGACGCGAACCGTTGCACCACGCGTGGGCTGGGCAACGCCGGTTTCGGGTTGCAGGGGCTGGTTGGCCAGCCTCAGGACCCGGTCCTGGCGCAGCCGGTAAAGCAGCAGGGAGGGCGAACCGCAATCCTGTCGTACGACGTCCGGCTGCTGGGTTTCGGCACGCAGGATCTGGCTGCGAAGGGCCTCTTCAGTGGGCCCGTTGCCAGCGCCGAACAGGCTGGAGAGCAGCAGCATCAGGGCAAGCATCGGCATGGCACGGTGCTCCAGCGGGAAAGTGCACGCAGGCTGGCATGACATGTGGGGTGCTGCAGCCGGCCTGCGACGAAGGCCGGAATTGAACCGCCAAAGACGGCCGGGGGGCGATGAATCCGGGCCGTGCAGGCGTAGACTCCGGTCTACCGCGCAATCGCGCCGTCACTGCAAGGAGCTGCCGCATGAGTGATCACGTTCCGGTTTCCCGGCCCAATCCCATCATCGAACTGCTGTTCGGCGGCAACATGCTGGAGGGTACCTTCAAGGCGGTGATCTGGGTGGCCCTGCTGGCGGCAGTGCTGGCGTGGACCACGTTCCGCTGAGTCTTCCCGCTGCCCCGCGGCACCGGCGGCGTCGCTGGCCTGCGCTCAGGCGCTGAAGGCCTGGCGCAGGCTGCGCAGCGTGGCCTGGCGATGTTCCTTTGCGGTCGCTTCGCCCATCTCAAGTTCCTGCAGGCGCAATCCCACCAGCGTCATCGACAACGCGTAGCCGCGTGCCGCATCGGCAGCACGCGAAAGGCCCAATGCACGGCGCGTCAGCGCGTTCACGTGTTCCAGGTCGGGCAGAAGTCCCAGGTAGACGCGCTCGGCGCTGTCCAGGTCGGGGGCACGCAGGATCGCATGCGCTTCAGCAGCAGGGGAGACGGAGGCCATGGGGGGGTCCTTGTCCGTTGCGGGCGCTCGATCAGAACGAGCGCATCAGGGAAACGAAGGCCGACGTCTGTGTACCGCGTCGCGCCATCGGGCTGTCCTTCACTGCATCACCGAACCATTGGTTGGCGACCACGCCGGTCGCGCGCCACTTCGTGCCCAAGGGCGTGCTGACTGCGATCTGCAGGCTCGGTGATGTCGCGCTGCCCGGGTTGTAGGCGGCAAGTCCCGAGCGCAGCGCTTCTTCGTCGGTGATGCCGTAGTAGTAGTCGAGCAGGCGCGCACTGGAGTGCACCACGCCGACCTTGGGCACCCAGGTGAAGCGACCGGCCTGGATCGGATAGCTGTAGTGCAGGCGCGACTCCATGCCACCTCCGTGCCCGGTGACCTCGCGCATCACGCTGGCCTCGACGATGCCCCAGTCGGCGCTGTACTCACCGTTGATGCCGGCCATGGCCGACATCTGCCGGCTGTGCAGGCGACGCAGCTGAGGATCGTTCACGTCGTCGGTCTTGAAGCGCAGCGTGTAGGGCGTGACTGCCGCCGACAGGCGCAGGCCCTCGCGCTTGTACAGGTACATGCCCAGCGAGCCCGGGCTGGCGAAGAAGCGCTCGCCCTGCCAGGCAATGGACGGTACGACCAGCGGCTTGACGTCGTAGTGGGCGTACGCCCCCGAGGTCGCGCCGGCACTGATACCGGCCTGCACGCCCGGGTTCCGGTCGGCGGCGTGGGTGATCAACGGCAGGCCGATGGCAGCGGAGAACAGCAACGGGCGCAGCAGGGTCGGGGACAGCGACGGCATCGATCAACCACTTTGCGGGGGATGGCTGTGCATGGTGCGGGTACAACATTGTCAGAACATTGCGCCCTCGCAACTGGCACACGAAGACGCCCAAACCTGGCGCCAGGCACTATGATCGGCACCGTTTCCGGTAGCCGAGCCCCTGATGCGCATTCTCCTGGTCGAAGACGATCCCGATCTGTCCCGAGCCCTGCAGTCGGGCCTGGAGCGGCAGGGCGTGGTCGCCGACGTGGTCGGCAGCCTGGCCGAAGCCGCGGTTGCGCTGCGCGAGCCGGTGCATCAGCTGATGCTGCTGGACCGTCAGCTGCCCGATGGCGATGGCGTGGCTTTCGTCGCCACCGCACGCGCGCTGCGCCCGAACCTGGCGGTGATCATGCTGACGGCCAAGGGCAGGTTGTCGGACAAGGTCGAGGGCCTGGATGTCGGTGCCGACGACTACCTGGTGAAGCCGGTGGCGATCGAGGAGCTGATGGCGCGGATCCGTGCTGTCTCGCGGCGGCCCTCGGCGATGGTGACACCGAGCCTGCATCTGGGCCGGCTGGAATTCGACTTCGAATCGCTGCAGGCACAGGTGGAGGGCCAACCGCTGGCGCTGCCGCGGCGCCAGGTGCTGGTGCTGCAGGCACTGGCGATGCGCCAGGGGCGCACGGTCACCCGCACGGCACTGGAGGCCGCGGTGTACGGCTTCGACGATGAGATCCAGTCCAATGCGCTCGATGCGCACATTTCCAAGCTGCGCAAGGCGCTGCAGCAGGCCGGGGCGGGCGTTGAAATCCATGTGATCCGGGGCGTCGGCTACCTGCTGGCGGAGGCCTGAGATGGCGCGTCCGACACGTCCGATCCGTTCCATCACGCTGGGGTTGGCCTGGCGGTTGTTCCTGGCGCAGGCCTTCACCGTGCTGTTCGCAGTTGTTGCGCTGATCCTGACCTGGGGCGACAAGGACACCTGGGGCATGGACATGTTCATGGCTGAAGCCGTGGCCAAGGCCGTGCACAGTGAAGGCGGGCGGTTGGTGCTGGACCAGGCGCGCTGGAACAAGCTCGACGCCGAGGCCGGGGGCAACCTCTGGTTCGCGGCGGTCGACGACAAGGGGGTCTGGCTGGAACGCGGCACGATTCCGGCGATCCACGCCCCGCTGCTCGCGCGCCTGCCGACGCTGGGTGCCACCGAACTCGGCTCGCTGGTGCCGCCGTACCTGGACGTGGCGCGGGTGATGATCCGCAAGGAGGACGGGCGGCGCATCACGGTGATGGTGGGTGGGGCGCCGAAGGGCGGGTTGCTGGACGGTGCGCTGATGGTGCTGCGCCTGATCGGGCTGTGGTTTTTCCTGCCGCTGATCGTGATCACGCTGCTGGTCATGCCGACCGTGATCCACCGCGCGATGCGTGGCGTGCGCCGCTCCGCACAACAGGCCAAGGAGCTGGATATCGGCCAGCCGGGGGCGCGTCTGGATGCGCAGCTGGTGTCGACCGAGGTCGCACCGCTGGTGGAAGCCTTCAACGACGCGATCGACAAGGTGCAGCAGGGGTATGCCGCGCGTGACAAGTTCCTCGCCGATGCCGCGCACGAACTGCGGGTGCCGATTGCAGTGGTGCAGGCGCGCCTGTCGCAGTTGCCGCAGGGCGAGCTGAAGTCGCAGCTGCTGACCGATGTGGCGCGGCTCGGTAACGTTGCCGAGCACCTGCTTGACCTGCAGCGGCTTGATCGTAATGTCGGCGCACTGCAGCGGCTGGATCTGGCGTTGCTGGTGCGCGAAGCGGCCGCCGATCTGGCGCCGCTGGTGGTGGGGGCCGGTTACGGCTTCGAAGTGGATGCACCCGAGATGCCAGTGTGGATCCATGGCGACAGCCTGGCGCTGGGGCGGGTGATCGCCAATCTGGTGCACAACGCCATCGTCCACGGCGGCGGACGCGGCACCATCTGCGTGCGCCTGGATGCACGTGGCCTGCTGGAGGTCAGCGACCAGGGCGCCGGTATTCCGGTGGGCGACCGTGAAGCGATCTTCGAGCCGTTCCATCGTCTGCGCGCAGCGGGTAGCGGTAGTGGCCTGGGCCTGCATCTGGTGAAGGAAATCGTGCAGCATCACGGCGGTTCGGTCAGTGTCGGTGAGGCGGCTGGCGGTGGTGCCAGCTTCCGGGTCAACTTCCATCGCGGTAGCGTCCGCCGCTGACGCCAATACGGGCTAAAGCCCGATAGGCACGCTGCTGCCCCGGCGGCAGGCTGGGGTGATGGTCGCCGAACGATCCGCTCCACCGCTGTTTGGCAGTGGTTGTGCCGCCGGTCTGGTGCTGGGTGCGCTGGCCTGCGTGCAGCTGCCGGTGCTGCCGCCGCTGTGGCTGTGCATGCCGTTGGCCATTGCCAGCGCCACAGGCTGGATCGTGCCTTGGCGCGGCCGCGCCTGGACGGCTGCGCTGTTCGGCCTGTCGTGGGCGGCATTGCACGGACACTGGGTCCTGCAGGGCCAGCTTCCACCCGGAGGGCCCGCGCAGGACGTGCAGGTCCTTGGCCGAGTGGTTGATCTTCCACACAGTGGCCCCGGCTATACCCGTTTCGTGTTGAAGGTCGACGAGGCCGATGCGCTGCCCTCGTTGCGTGGCAAGCGCCTGCAGATCACCTGGAACGATCCATGGCGTGGACCGCCTGCGAGCGGCACCGATGGTGGGCGCCATGCGGTTCAAGCTGGCGCGTACTGGGAGCTGTCGCTGCGGGTGCGGGCACCGCGTTCGCGGATCAATCCTGGCGGCTTCGACGGCGAACGCCATGCATTGCTGCGCGGTATTTCCGGCAATGGCACGGTGCGCGACCCCGGCGCTGCGCGTGAGCGCGCGCCTGCGCAGGGCCTGCCGGCCTGGCGCGAGCGCAGCAGTGATGCCATCGCCACGCAGGTGGCCCATCCTGCCGCTCGCTTCGTACAGGCGCTGGCACTGGGCGATAACCGCGGCTTGTCCGATACCGACTGGGAACACCTGCGCGCGCTGGGCCTGACCCATCTGGTCGCCATTTCCGGGTTTCACGTGGGCGTGGTGGCGGGTTTCGGCGTGCTGCTGTGCCGCGTGTCGTGGTGGCTGTGCCCAGTGCTGGGACGGTACTGGCCACGGCCGCAGGCAGCGGCATGGGGCGCGGCGCTGGCCGCAGCTGCCTATGCCGTGGCCGCCGGCGGCGCGCTGCCAACGGTGCGTGCGGCGCTGATGATCGGGTTGGTGGCACTGGCCCGTGCCGGACGTCGTCCGGTGGGTGCGGGGCAGGGGATGGCCCTGGCCGCGATGGTGATGCTGCTGCCGGCGCCGCTGTCGGTGCTGTCGGCCGGCTTCTGGCTCAGCTTTGGGGGCGTGCTGTGGCTGCTGTGGTGCCTTCCACGAACCGGGCCGGACGGCGTCGGTGGGGGCCTGCGCGGCTTTCTGGCCGCCCAGGGCGTGGCCAGCCTCGGCCTGTTGCCGCTGTGCGTGGCCCTGTTCGGCGGCACCGCGCGCTTGGGGCCGCTGGTCAATCTGCCGATCATTCCGTGGTGGACCCTGCTGGTGGTGCCGTTGTCGCTGCTGGGTACCGGCCTGCACGCGCTGCATGATGGCGCCGGGCGCTGGGCATGGCGCGTCGCCGCCTGGCTGTTCGAGCTCAGCTGGCAGGCCCTGCAGCCGTTGGCGCTGCACCCGCAGGCGATGTGGTGGCTGGCCGAGGCACCGCGCTGGGCAGTGCCGGCAGCGTTGCTGGGGGTGTTCTGGTGGCTGCTGCCGCGTGGCGCCGGCGGTGGCCTGGCCGGACTGCTGCTGTGCCTGCCGCTGCTGTGGCCGGCCCGGCATGAGCCCGCCGCAGGAGAGCTGGAGCTGCTGGTGCACGATGTCGGCCAGGGCACCGCGGTGTTGTTGCGCACGGCGCGGCATGCACTCTGGTACGACGTCGGGCCGCCGGCCGGTGGGGATGGCAATGAGCGGATCCTGGTCCCGGCCCTGCGCGCGCTTGGGCAGGGGCCGCCCCAGCAGGCGATGCTCAGCCATGACCACCTGGACCACACGGGCAGCCTGCCGAGCCTGAGAAGTCAGCTGCCCGGGCTGCAGCTGCTGGCGCCACCGGGCAGCACCATCGCCGGCGCTGCGCCTTGCCAGCAAGGGATGCAGTGGCAGTGGGACGGCGTTGAATTCCAGGTCCTGCACCCGGCACCGGGCAGCCGCCAGGCCGAGAACGAGGACAGCTGCGTGCTGCGCGTCGCCAGCCGTCACGGCGTGGTCCTGCTGCCTGGCGATATCGGCCGCCCGGCCGAGCAGGTGTTGCTGCAGGCGTCTCCGGCAGCGCTGAAGGCGGATGTGGTGCTGGTGCCGCACCATGGCAGCGGCGGCAGTTCCAGCGCGCCGTGGGTCGAGGCCGTGGCGCCACGGCTGGCGGTGGTCTCGGCCGGGCACCGCAACCGCTTCGGGCACCCCCGCCAGGACGTGGTCCAGCGCTGGCAGGCGCAAGGGGCCGAGGTGCTGGCCACGGCCGATTCCGGGGCGATCCGCATATGGCTTGGCGCACAAGGGCTGCAGCTGCGTGAACAGCGCATCCACGCATCCCGGTGGTGGGATGCCGCTGGGCGGGCGCGGTCGGCTGCTATCCTATCGCCGATCGAACAAGCGGCCGTTGGGCCGGAGGGTTGAAACGTGTGGGAACTGGTCAAGGCCGGTGGCTGGCCGATGGTGCCGCTGCTGCTGTTGGGCGTACTGGCTTTGGCGATCATCCTGGAGCGTTTCTGGTCCCTGCGACGTACTGAAGTGCTGCCGCCCGGCCTCGGCCAGGAAGTGCGCAACTGGGCGGCACGCGGCAAGCTCGACCCGGCCCACCTGCAGACCCTGCGCGCGAACTCGCCGCTGGGCGCGCTGCTGGCCGCCGCGCTGGAAGCACGCAACCGCCCGCGCGACCAGATCCGCGAGCGCATCGAAGACACCGGCCGCCACCTGGTGCACCGCATGGAGCGTTTCCTCAACGCGCTGGGCACCATCGCATCGGCCGGGCCGCTGCTGGGCCTGCTGGGCACGGTGATCGGCATGATCCAGATGTTCCTGGGTATCCTCGACCATGGCGTGGGTGATGTGAACCAGCTGGCCGGTGGTATCGGCAAGGCGCTGGTGTGCACCGCCACCGGCATGATCGTCGCCATTCCAGCACTGATGTTCCACCGCTACTTCAAGGGCCGTATCCACGGTTACGTGGTAGAAATGGAGCAGGAAGCCAGCGCGCTGCTGGATACGCTGGATGGCCGCCCCGGCGTGATGAACCCTGCTGCTGCCACGCGCCTGGCCGGCGCGGCCACGGCGAAGGCCTGATCGATGCGTATCGGCAACGACCGATCCCAGGATGAGCCGCATATCGACCTGGTGCCACTGATCGACGTCATCCTGGTGCTGATCATCTTCTTCGTGGTCACCACCACCTTCGATGCGCGCTCGACACTCCAGGTGGAGCTGCCTACGGCCAGCCAGCAGCCCAGCAATGAGCCGCCGCGCTCGTTGAGCGTGCTGATCAACGCCGAAGGCCGCTACTTCATCAATGACCAGGAAGTGCTGCGCAGCGACGTCGAGTCGGTCAAGCAGACCATCGCGGCCGTTGCCGGCAGCGACCGTACCCAGCCGGTACTGTTGCGTGCCGATGCCCGCACGCCCTATCAGGCCGTGGTGACCGCGCAGGATGCGCTTGGTCAGCTCGGCTTCCGCCGTATTGCCATTGCAACAGCACCCGAGGTGCGTCCATGAGTTCCAAACACGCGCCGGTGTGGCCGATCTACAAACGTCTGCTGGGATACACCCGTGCCTACTGGGGCATGATGGTCGCCGCCGTCATCGCCATGGCGGTGGAGTCGGTAGCCGGCTACCACTTCACCAAGCTGATGGAGCCGCTGGTCAACCGTGGCTTCGTCAATCCCGAACCGAAAATGGCGGTGATCCTGCCGCTGACCATCCTTGGCCTGTTCCTGATGCGCAGCGCCGCCACCTGGGTGAGCGACTACGCGCTGGCCAAGACCGGTCGCAGCGTGGTGCGCGACCTGCGTGAACAGGTGCTGGCCAAGTACCTGCACCTGCCGTCCTCGCATTTCGATACCGAATCGACGCCGGTGATGGTCAGCCGCCTCAACTTCGATACCGAGCAGGTCACCCAGGCCAGCGCCGATGCGCTCAAGACCGTGGTTGCCGACACCCTGACCATCATCGCTATGCTGGCGGTGATGCTGCAGATGAGCGTCAAGGTGACCGTGGCCATGCTGGTGGTGGTGCCGATGATCGGCGTGATCGTGTCTTACGTGGGCAAGCGCTACCGGCGCATCAGCCGCGGTATCCAGGACGGCATGGGCACGATGGCGCAGACCGCCGAGCAGTCACTGGCGGCCCAGCAGGAAGTGAAGGTGCACGGCACCCAGCAGCATGAGATGTCGCGCTACTCGCGCCTGGCCAACCGCATGCTGGCGCTGAACATGAAGGTGGAAATCACCCGTGCCGGTGCCTCCAGCGTGGTCCAGTTCCTGGCCGCGCTGGCGCTGGCGGTGATCGTCTGGGTGTCGACCCGCGAAGCACTGGCAGGGCGCCTCAATGCCGGTCAGTTCATGGGCCTGATGATCTCGATGACGGCGATCATCCCGTCGCTGCGCCGCCTGACCAGCGTGCAGTCCTCGATCTCCCGCGGTGTGTCCGCCGCCGAGCGCCTGTTCGACATCCTCGACATGCCGGTCGAGCGCGACGAAGGCCGCAACACGGTGCAGCGCGTGCGTGGCGAACTGGCCTTCGAGCACGTCATGCTGCGTTACCGCGAAGACAGTGGCATCGCCTTGGACGACATCAGCTTCGTGGCCAAGCCGGGTACGGTCACCGCCATCGTTGGTCGATCCGGCAGCGGCAAAACCAGCCTGATCCGGCTGGTGCCGCGCTTCTACGAACCCAGCGGCGGGCGCATCACCCTCGACGGGGTGGCACTGGACGACTATCCGCTGGCCGACCTGCGTCGCCAGGTGGCGATGGTCGGGCAGAAGGTCATGTTGTTCGACGACACCATCGGCGCCAACATCGCCTATGGCATGGACGCGACGGATGAACAGATCCGAGCCGCAGCTGAAGCCGCGAATGCCTGGGAGTTCATCGCACGCATGCCGCAGCAGCTGCAGACCCCGGTGGGCGAGAACGGCGCGCTGCTGTCCGGTGGCCAGCGCCAGCGCCTGGCGATCGCCCGTGCGATCCTGCGCGACGCGCCGATCCTGATCCTCGATGAAGCCACCGCAGCGCTGGACAACGAATCGGAGCGCCTGGTGCAGGACGCGCTGCAGCGATTGATGCCCGAGCGCACCACGCTGGTCATCGCGCATCGCCTGTCGACCATCGAGCATGCAGACCAGGTGCTGGTGATGGACCACGGTCGCATCGTCGAGCGCGGTACCCACAAAGAGCTGCTCACCATGGGTGGCCTGTACCAGCATCTGCACAGCATGCAGTTCCGCGAAAGGCAGGACTGATGGCCGGCAAGGGTACCCAGACCCCGCCGTACTGGTACGACGGCACCCCGGTTCCGTGGGCGATGCGCCTGCTGGCGCCGCTGTATGCCGGCGTCACCGCGCTGCGCCGGCGCGCCTATCGGCGTGGCTGGCGCAAGCGCTACACGCTGCCGGTGCCGGTCATCGTGGTTGGCAACATCACCGCCGGTGGAACTGGCAAGACGCCGCTGACCATCGCGCTGGTGGAGCGCCTGCGTGCCGCCGGTTGGAAGCCGGGCGTGGCCAGTCGTGGCTACGGCCGCGAAGATGCCGACAAGCCGCTGTGGGTAAAGGCCGATACGCCGACCGCCAAGGGTGGCGACGAGCCGGTGCTGATTGCCTGGAAGACCGGCGTGCCGGTGCGCGTGGACAGTGATCGTGTTGCAGCCGGCAAGGCGCTGATCGAGGCCGGCTGCGATGTGATCGTCTGCGACGACGGCCTGCAGCACTACCGGCTGGCGCGCGACATCGAGATCGAAGTGGTCGATGCGCAGCGCCGCTACGGCAATGGCCGGATGATTCCGGCCGGGCCGCTGCGTGAGCCGGTCAGCCGTGCCAGCGAATGCGACTTCCGTGTGGTCAACCTCGGCCAGGCCGATGAGGAGACTGCAGCACAGGCCTGCGGCTTCGGCCAGTGGCCGATGGCCCTGCACATCGACAGCGCACAACCGCTGGCCGGTGGCCGTGCCCGTCCGCTGTCGTATTTCAAGGGCCAGCGTGTGCACGCCGTGGCCGGCATCGCCCACCCGCAGCGCTTCTTCGACATGCTGCGCGCGCGTGGCATCGGTGTCGTGCCGCACGCCTTCGCTGACCATCAGGCCTATCAGCCGCAGGACCTGTCCTTTGGCAGCCAGCTGCCGGTGCTGATGACTGAAAAGGACGCGGTGAAATGCCGCGCGTTCGGCAATGACTGGCACTACGCGGTCCCGCTGCGCGCCGAGCTGCCTGCCGCATTCTGGGTGGCGCTGACCGACCGCCTGGACAAGCTGCGACCGAACTGAGTGGCGCGGCGGCGCTTGCATTCATGCGCCGCCGGCCGCATTCCCGTTGTAACGAGCCTGCCGAGTACCGCCCCATGACCGAATTCGTCGTCGCCATCCCGGCCCGCTATGCCGCCTCGCGGCTGCCGGGCAAGCCGCTGCGCCCGCTGGGCGGTGAGCCGCTGGTGCTGCACGTGGCGCGTCGCGCGCTGCAGGCCGGTGCCGGCGAGGTCTGGGTCGCTACCGACGATCAACGCATTGCCGACGCACTGTCCGGCCTGGCCGAAGTGAAGGTGGCGATGACTGCGACCTCGCATGCGTCCGGCACCGACCGCCTGGCCGAGTGCGCGCGCATCGCCGGCTGGGCCGATGACACCGTCGTGGTCAACCTGCAGGGCGATGAGCCGTTCGCACCGGCGGCGGGTATCCGCTCGGTGGCCCAGGCACTGGTTGAAGGCAATGCGCCGATGTCGACCCTCGCCACGACCGTCGAAGACGCGCATACCCTGTTCGACCCGAACGTGGTGAAGCTCGTGCGCAACGTGCGCAACGAGGCGATGTACTTCAGCCGCGCCCCGATCGCCTGGCACCGCGATGGCTTTGCACGCAGCCGTGACACGCTGCCGGCCGGTCACAACTGGCTGCGCCACATCGGCATCTACGGCTATCGCGCCGGTTTCCTGCAGCAGTTTGCGGCGATGCCGCCGGGCCAGCTGGAGCAGATCGAATCGCTGGAACAGCTGCGCGTGCTGGAAGCGGGTTTCCCGATCAGCGTGGCAATCTCGCCCGAACCGTTCCCGCCGGGCATCGACACGCCCGAGGACCTGGAACGCGCCGAAGCATTGCTGCAGACGCTGGCTGCCCGATGAAGCTGCTGGTCGTCTGCCTCGGCAACATCTGCCGTTCGCCGATGGCCGAAGGTGCGCTGCGCGCGCGCCTGGACGCCTCGCCGCTGGCTGGTCGGGTGCAGGTCGATTCGGCCGGCACCGGCGACTGGCATGTGGGCGAGCCACCGGACCGGCGAGCGATCGCCTGCGCGGCCGGGCATGGCGTGGACATCGGCGGCCTGCGCGCGCGCCAGCTGCAGGTCGCGGATTTCGACCGTTTTGACTGGATCCTGTGTGCCGATGAGGCCAATCTGCGCGATGCGGGTCGCCTGGCCACACCCGCCCAGCGCGAACGCTTGGCGTTGTACCTGCCGTGGACCGGCGGGCAGGGAAGGGGGTCGATCCCGGACCCGTACACCGGCGGCAGTGAGCATTTCGAACAGGTCTGGACATTGGTCGACGATGCTGCAAAACGTGCCGTGGCACGACTGTTGCATGACGCCGACTCCGGCATAATCGGGTCATGAACGTCCAGCCCGTCCCGGACCTGCCCGAGTTCGCCACCTGGCTCAACGCCACCCCCTGCACCCTGACCGAACTGCGCGGTCGGCCGGTGGCGCTGTTGTTTGTCAACGCCGCCTCCGCCTGGAGCGCGCAACGCCTGGCCGAGTTCGGCCAATGGCTGTCGCGCCACCCCGGCAAGCTGCAGCCGCTGGTGCTGCAGGTGCCGCGCTTCGATTTCGAACGCGAGGTCGGCGCCGCATTGAAGCTGCTGCGTCGCCAGGGCCTGACGATGCCGGTCCTGCTCGATGCCGACTGGGATGGCTGGCGCCGCTTCGGCGTCACCGCCTGGCCGACCCTGGTGCTGCTGGATGCGCAGGGGCGCGAGCAACAACGGTTGGTCGGGCAGGGTGCACCCGGTGAGCTGGAGCGTGCCTTGAACGCGCTGTGCGAAGGCGCACCGTCGGCGCCGCCGCGTGGCGGCAGCGAACTGCACCCGGAACCCCGCCAAGCGCTGCGCTTCCCGCTGGGCCTGGCAGTCAGTACCGAACGCCTGTACATCGCCGACAGCGGCCATCACCGCATCCTCGAATGCAGCCATGGTGGCCGCATCCTTCGCCAGTTCGGGCTGGGCACCGCCGATTTCATGGACGGCAACCTCGCCGAAGCCGCGTTCCACCGCCCGCAGGCGCTGGTGCTGGAGCGCGATTCGCTGTACGTCGCCGACACCGGCAACCACGCGGTGCGTCGCATCAACCTGCTGACCGGCATCGTCGACACGCTGTGCGGCAACGGCCGTCCAGGTGCACCGGTGGAAGGCCCGGTCGCGCAGGCGCGGCAGGTTGCGCTGGACCATCCTGTCGGCCTGGCCATTGCCGACAACCAGCTGCACATCGCCATGGCTGGTGACAACCGCATCTGGAGCTACCACCTGGGCCAGCGCAGCCTGCAATGGCGCGCGGGCAGTGGTTCCATCGACGAGCGTGATGGTAGCGGGCATCTGGCTGCCTTTGCCCAGCCGACTGCGCTGGCCGTGGTGCAGCAGGTGCTGTACGTGGCCGATGCGCTGGGTTCCTCGATCCGCGCGCTGCAGTTGCGCGGCGATCTGGTGCAGACCCTGGTCGGGCAGGGGCCGTGGCGCTTCGGCTGCGAAGACGGTCCGCGTTCGGACGCCAGCCTGCAGTTCCCACAGGCCATCGCGCTGAGTCCGGATGCGCCGCTGTTGTGGATTGCCGATACCGGCAACGGCCGCCTGCGCACGCTGCGCCTGGGCGGTGGCGAACTGACCACCCAGCCGTTGCCACGACGCCTGCATGGCCCGGCGGGGTTGGCGGTAGGCGCCGGTGCGGTGTGGATCGCCGAGACCGACGCCCATGCCGTGCTGCGATTCGACCCGGATAGCGGCGTGCTCAGCGAAGTCCCGATCAGCGAATGACAGACGTTCCCGCCCCGGCCTTCGACGGCAAGGCCTTCGCGGCCCAGCTCAGTACCGCCCCTGGCGTGTACCGCATGTACGCCGCCGACGACACGTTGCTGTACGTGGGCAAGGCGCGCGCGCTGCGCAACCGTGTCGGCAGCTATTTCAACGGCAGCCCGAAGAACGCGCGGATCATGTCGATGATCTCGCAGATCGCGCGCATGGACGTGACCGTGACGCGCTCGGAAGCCGAGGCGCTGCTGCTGGAAAACCAGCTGATCAAGTCGCTTTCGCCGCGCTACAACGTCTCGTTGCGCGACGACAAGACCTATCCGCACGTGCTGCTGACCCGAGAGGACTGGCCGCGCATCGCGCTGCATCGCGGTCCGCGCGCCATTCCCGGCCGCTACTTCGGGCCGTATCCAGGCGTCACCGCAGTGCGCGAAACGCTGAACCTGATGCACAAGCTGTTCAAGCTGCGCAGCTGCGAGGACAGCGTGTTCCGCAACCGCTCGCGGCCGTGCTTGCAGTACCAGATCGGTCGCTGCAGCGCGCCCTGCGTGGAGCTGGTGCCGGCGCCGGACTACGCCGAATCGGTGCGTCGCGCCGCACTGTTCCTGGAAGGCAAGAGCGACGAGCTGACCCGCGAACTGGGCGAGCAGATGCAGGCCGCCAGCGAGGCACTGGAGTTCGAGCAGGCCGCGCGCCTGCGCGACCTGATCTCCTCGCTGCGCAGCATGCAGACCCGCCAGTACGTGGATGGCCGTGCCGCCGATCTGGACGTGCTGGCGGTGGCCATGCAGGGTTCGCAGGCCTGCGTGCTGCTGTTGGCTTTCCGCGATGGCCGCAACCTCGGTACCCGCCCGTTCTTCCCACGCACCAACGGTGAAGAAAGCCCGGAGGAAGTGCTGGCCGCGTTCGTCTCGCAGTACTACATCGAATTCGAGCCGCCGCGCGAGATCCTGCTGGATCGCGAGATTCCCGATGCCGACCTGCTGGTGGCCGCGCTGTCAGCCTCGGCCGAGCGCAAGGTGCAGCTGAAGTGGAACGTGCGCGGCGAACGCGCCGGCTATGTGGAACTGGCCAGCCGCAACGCGCAGCTGACCCTGGCGACCGAACTCAACAGCCGCAACGCGCAGCACGCGCGCAGCGACGCGCTGCGCGACATGCTGGGCCTGGCCGAGCCGGTCAAGCGTGTTGAATGTTTCGATATCAGCCATACCATGGGTGAGGCCACCGTGGCCTCATGCGTGGTGTTCGACGCCGCCGGTCCGGTGCGCGCGCAGTACCGCCGCTTCAACATCAGCGGCATCGAGCCGGGCGACGACTACGCCGCCATGCGCCAGGCCATCGACCGCCGTTTCCGCCGTGCGGTGGAAGAGCAGGGCGTGCTGCCGGACGTGCTGCTGATCGACGGCGGCGCCGGCCAGTTGGCCCAGGCCCAGGCCGCGCTGGCCGACCTGGGCGTGGAAGGCGTGCTGCTGGTGGGCGTGGCCAAGGGCGTGGAACGCCGCGCCGGCCACGAAGCGCTGGTGATGCCCGATGGCCGCGAGCTGCGCCCGGGCGCGGCCAATCCGGCGCTGCAGTTCATCCAGCAGGTGCGCGATGAGGCGCACCGCTTCGCCATCACCGGCCACCGCGGCCGCCGCCAGAAGGCGCGGATGACCAGCAAGCTGGAGGACATCCCTGGTATCGGGCCGCGCCGCCGCGCCAGCCTGCTCAAGCATTTCGGCGGCCTGGTCGGCCTGAAAGCCGCTGGTGAAGCGGAAATCGCCAAGGTGGAAGGCATCAATGACGCCCTCGCGGCACGTATCTACGCTAACCTGCACGGGTTGGCCACGCCTGATGCGGCCGAGTAGAGAGAGAAGCACGCAAGCATGAAGTTGACCCTGCCCACCTGGCTGACGTTGTTGCGGATCGTGATGATCCCGGTGCTGGTGCTGGTGTTCTACCTGCCCTACACCTGGACCAACTTCGCTTCGGCGGCGATCTTCGGCCTGGCCGCGATCACTGACTGGCTCGATGGCTGGATCGCACGCCGTTACCAGCTGGAATCGGCCTTCGGCGCCTTCCTCGACCCGGTCGCGGACAAGCTGATGGTGGCGGTGGCGCTGTTCCTGATCGTGCAGGGTCACCCGACGCCGTGGATGGCGTTCTGGGCGGCAGTCATCGTCGGCCGTGAAATTGCGGTATCGGCGCTGCGCGAATGGATGGCCGAGCTGGGCCAGCGCGCCAAGGTGCGCGTGGCGATGATCGGCAAGGTCAAGACCACGGCGCAGATGGTCGCGCTGCTCTGCCTGCTGTATTCGGTGGCACCGAACGTGCCGGTGGAAGACATCTGGATGGGCTGGCCGGTGTTCCACATCGGCGACTGGACCCTGGCGATCGCCGCGGTGCTGACCCTGTGGTCGGGCCTGCAGTACCTGCACGCCGCCTGGCCGAGCCTGCGCGATGACGAGCGCGCTGCGCGCGAGCGTGCGCGGCAGAAGAAGCTGGGCAACTGAGCGCCGGGGTAGGATCCCTTTCCGCAGGAAAGGGCTCTGACCACATCGATGCGCCTATCCACGCATGGCGTGGATCTACTCGACGCGCTGGACGGATCTACGGTAATGCCCCATCCACGCATGGCGTGGATCTACTGGAAATGCCGCATCGACGGATGATGCGGATCCATCGGTTTGCGGGGATGCCATGGTAGATCCACGCCATGCGTGGATACGCGGTGCAAGGCGCCTCGCAGACCCTGAGAAAAAGCGCTTGACGCCATTCTTGGAATAGGTAAAATTTCGCCTCCCAAGCGGGAATAGCTCAGTTGGTAGAGCGCAACCTTGCCAAGGTTGAGGTCGCGAGTTCGAGTCTCGTTTCCCGCTCCAGATTCAAAAAAAGCGCTCCCGTAAGGGGGCGTTTTTCGTTTGCGTCCAACGCGCTTCATTGCCACTTCACCGTCGCCCCATCGCCCCACCACATGAAGGTTGGATGCTGCATCCTTCGTTCCAAGGGTGACGCCGCGATGCCTCATCAATCCTCCGCCTACGACCACGACGTGGTCATCGTCGGCGCCAGTTTCGCCGGTGCCGCCTGTGCGTTGGCTGCTGTCCAATATGGACTGCGCGTGTGCGTACTCGAACGCAAGGCAGATCCCGGCGAGCGCCTGCACACCACCGGCATTGTGGTGAAGGAAGCGATGGAGCAGACCTGGCTGGGGCGCATGCCCGAACACCTGGTGCAACGCGTTGCCAATGTGCGCCTGTATGCGCCGAACCTGCGCAGCCTGTTGTTGGCCGCGCCGGGCTATTACTTCCTCACTACCGATACGCCGAACCTGATGCGCTGGCTAGCCAGCGAGCTGCGCGCGAACGGTGTCGACCTTCGCCTGCAGCAGTCCTTCACCGACGCCCATCGCAGTGGTGACGGCTGGCAGGTGGAAGGGGCAGGGCGGTGCGCCTACCTGGTCGGCGCCGATGGCGCACGCTCACGCGTTGCCCAGCGCACCGGCCTCGGCCAGGTGCGTGACAACCTCTACGGCGTCGAACGTGAGTTCGCCGGCCTCCAGTTGCCGCAGAGCGACGCACTCCATTGCTTCGTCAGCAAGCGCTTTGCACCGGGTTACATCGGCTGGGTCGCACAGAACCCGACCGGGCTGCAGGTCGGCTTGGCGCTGCGCCATGACCCGAACCAGGTGCGGCCGCCTGATATCGATGGCTTTCTTGAGCACGTGCGCGATGTGGTCGGCATTCCGCCTTCGGCGCGTCCCTCGGCCACCCGCGCAGGGCTGGTGCCCTGCGGCCGGCCGGATGGGCCGTTCACCGGCCAACGCGTGATCCTGACCGGCGACGCGGCGGGCATCGTCTCACCACTGTCCGCCGGAGGCATCCATTCCTCGTGGCGGCACGGCTGGGCGGTCGGCGAGGCGATTGCCCGCCATCTGCGTGGGCAAGGGCCGGAAGCGGAACGGGTGGCGCGGCAGGTGGCGCCGGCATTCCATGGCAAGCGCCTGCTGCGCTGGGCGATGGATCATCTGCAGGCCGACTGGCCGCTCAACGCACTGCTGCACACGGCGACCACGCGGCGCATCGCTGAGCAGGTCTACTTCCATCGCCGTGGCCTGCGAACCTGAGGTATCGGTCCTGGGGGCCTGAACGCCGCCCCACAATGCACGCGAAAATTCCTGTTGACGCCGTGCAGCAATATCGACACAATAGCGCTCCTTCGACGCAGGTCGAACGGAATCTGCGGGAATAGCTCAGTTGGTAGAGCGCAACCTTGCCAAGGTTGAGGTCGCGAGTTCGAGTCTCGTTTCCCGCTCCAGATTCAAGAAAACGCTCCCGAAAGGGGGCGTTTTTCGTTTGTCACACCGGTTGCACCACTGCCGCGCTAGCGTGCCTTGCCGGGCAGGGCGCTGCACCAGGTCCGGGCATCCTGCCGGTCGAAACCGGGGCAGCGGTTGTCCCGCCGGATGTAGACGTAGGGCACGTCGTCTTCGTAGGTGAAGTGGTAGTAGTAGGTCCGGTCCTTTCCGTACAACCAGTAGTTCGACGAGCCCTGGTTGATGGCATATGGCTCGAACGTGAAGATCGAAGATTCACGAGGGATGAAGTTGCTGCGCTCCATCAGTAGCAGCGTGGCGTTCGAGACCAGTGGGGTGGTCAGGACGAGCACGATCACACCGACAGTCGCTGTCGTGATCGAGCCAATCAGCAGCCAGCGGCGGGGGCGTTTCACGGTCGGGCAGCATCGAAGCAAGACAATGCCGCAATGTGCAATACGCTGTGAAAGTCGTCCAGTGTTCCGTGCCGGGAACGCATTGAAAGCGTAGTGAAAGACTGGGTCGGCGTTGCCTGAACCGCACGCGTGCTGTGACCTTTTTCGGACGATTTCTCCATGTTCGCTCCACAATCGCACGGTAGCCTTCATGCTCCTTCTACACGTTGGCGGGCTGGTGGTCAGGCGTATCACTTCAGTGGCAGTGCCCAAGGCCGGGCACGGACTCTCCCTGCATGCAGTGCTGCGCCCTGGTGCGTTGTTGGCAAGCCTGGCCCTGGCCGGTTGCATGTCGGTGCCTGTTCCGGACCTGCCTGACCGCACGCCCAGCACCTGGACCCAGGTGCCGCAGGGCCAGGGCGTGGCAGTGGATGCCAGACAGTGGTGGAAAGTGCTGTCCGACCCGGCACTGGATGGCCTGGTCGACCAGGCCATCGCCGGCAATCTGGACCTGCAGCAGGCTACGCTGCGCCTGCAGGCCGTTCGGATCGTCGCCGGCACTTCCGACTCGCGTTTCCTGCCGGAAATCTCGGCCAGCGCCAAGCAGGTGCAGGACGCCGCCGCCGTCGATACCTACTTCCATGCCGGCATCGAAGCGATCTGGGACCTGGGCCTGTTCGGTGCCGCCGAGAGCGCGCAGTTGAGCGCGCAGGCTTCGGCCGGCAATGCCGAGGCGCTGCGCAATGCCGCGCAGGTGGCGGTGATTGCCGACGTGGTGCGCAGCTATCTGGACCTGACCGTTGCACAGGCCCAGCAGGACCTGCTGGCCCGCCAGCAATCGGTGGATGACCGCGGCGAGCACCTGGCCCTGGTCCGCCAGCGCCTGCGCCTGGATGAGCCTGGCGAACTGGATCGCCTGCGTGCACGCCAGGCCGCCACCCACGCCGCCATCGCACAAGCCCGGGAAAACGCCGACAACGCCGCCCGTGCGCTGGCATTGTTGCTGGGCCGTGATGGCCCGGATCCGGCTTGGCGCGCCTATCGCTCGCCGCCGAAGCTGGGCACGTTCTCGCTGCAGCAGGTACCGGCCGATCTGCTGCGCCACCGCCCGCAAATTCTGCTGGCCGAATCTGAAGTGATGCAGGCCGCGGCGAGCAAGGGCTCCGCACGTGCCGCGATGTATCCGCGGGTCAGTCTTGGTGGCTCGATCCTGTACGCCTACAACCTCACCCAGAACGCCCGCTCCAACTCCGATTCCAGTCCGTCGATCGGCCCGTACGTCGATATCCCGCTGTGGGATTGGGGCCAGCGCCGCGCGCGCTTCAATGCCGATGAAAAGCAGCTGGATGCTGCACTGCTCGGTTACCGCAAGGCGGTACTGGAAGGCGTGAGCGAAGTGGAGGGCGCGCTGGGCAGCCTGGCGCGCCAGGACAGCAGCATTCAGTCGCTGCGTGCGGCCAATGATGCCGCCGGCCAGCAGGTCAAGCGCCAAGCGCGGCAGGTGCAGCTGGGCCTGTCCAGCGAGTTCGATGGACTGGATACGCAGCGTGCCGCGCTCGCCTCGCAGGCTGATCTGATCGGTGCGCAGGGCGCACGCGTGCTCGCGTTTGCTTCGCTGTACCGCGCGCTTGGCGGTGCACCGCTGCCGGCTGAGGGTGAGGGCGAACAGCAATGATCGCGCTGGCCCGCAAGACCCTGGCCTATGAGTGGCGCCGGTTTCTGCCGGTAGTGCTGGCGATGTGCTTTGCCGGCGTGCTGCTGATCGTGCAGGCGGCGCTGGTGCTGGGTATCTTCGGTACCGCCGCGATCTACGTGAAGGCATCGTCGGCTGATATCTGGGCCGGTTTCCCCGGCACCCAGAGCGTGAACTACGGCCATGCAATCAGTGCGGATGTGGAAAGCCACCTGCGCATGGATCCGGATGTCACCCGCGTCGAACCCTACGAATGGGTCGATGGCGAATGGCGTTCCAGCGCGCAGGGTACCGGCAACGTGTCGGTGTACCTGTCCGGCATCTCCACCCAAGGCGACGCGATGATGTTCGCGCGCATCCTGCCCGCCGACCTGCGCGCGCAGCTGCGCGAGCCGGGCGCGGTGATCGTCGACAGCGCCGATCTGGATACGCTGGGCGTGGACCTGCAGAACAACCGTGCCTGGATCAACGGCAAGGCAGTGCGTGTGGTTGCCGCACAGCCGGGCCTGCGTGGCCTCGGTGGCGTCAACGTGCTGGCCTCGCTGGATACCGCGCGTGCCATCGCCGGTACCGACCCGCATGAAGGCAGTACCTATTTCGTGGCGGGCCTGCGCTCGCCGGACCTGGCCAGCGGCGTACGTGATCGTCTGGCCGCGTCGATGGGGCAGGCCACGCCTGTCGAGTTCTGGACCGCACCGGAGTTCGCCAGCCGCTCGCAGCAGTACTGGCTGTTCGATACCGGTGCCGGCATCGCAGTGTTGTTCATGGCCGTCATCGTCTGCTTTGTTGGCGCGGTGATCACCAACCAGTCGTTTGCTTCGGTGGTGGCCGGTTCGGTGCGCGAGTACGCCACGCTCAATGCACTTGGTGCCGGGCGCTATGCGCTGGCGCGGGTGGTGTTCGAGCAGGCACTGTTGATCGGCGGCGTGGGCATGTTGTTGGCGGCGGCCTTCAGTACCGTGGTGTTGCTGATCGCGCAGACCCAGCGCGTACCGGTGCAGCTGACGCCGATGGTCATCATCGGCTGCGTGGCCCTGGTCGCGGTGATGGCCATGCTGTCGAGCATCATGGCGGTGCGCAGTGTCGTCCGCTCCGATCCTTCGTTGCTGCTGCGTTGAGGACCGGCTGATGACTTCTACACGCGCCGTCGCCCCGACCCTCCAGGCCGACGCATTGGAAAAAGGTTTCATGTCCGGCGATGTACAGGTGCCGGTGCTGCGCGGCCTGTCGCTGGACATCTATCCCGGAGAGCTGACCCTGGTGTCCGGTCCGTCCGGTTGCGGCAAGAGCACGCTGCTGTCGTTGCTGTCTGGGTTGTCTGCGCCCGATGGCGGCCGCGTGCACGCACTCGGGCAGGATGTGGGCCACATGACGCGCAGTGAAGTGGAGCGCTTCCGCCTGCACCATGTCGGCTTCGTGTTCCAGGGCTTCAATCTGTTCCCGGCACTGACCGCACTGGAACAGGTGCAGCTGCCGCTGGGCTATCGCGGCATGAGCAATCGCGAAAGTGAACCGCTGGCGCGCAAGGCATTGGATGAGGTCGGCCTCAGCCACCGCAGCCACATGCGACCGGCGCAGTTGTCCGGTGGCGAGAAGCAGCGTGTGGCCGTCGCGCGCGCCTTCGCCAAGTCGCCGACGCTGATCTTCGCCGACGAACCGACCAGTGCGCTGGATGCCGAGAATGGCCAGCGCGTGATCGACATCCTGCATCGCTACGCACGTGCGCATGGCGCCACCGTGCTGTGCGTGAGCCACGATCCGCGCCTGATCCGGCATGCCGATCGGGTGATCGCCATGGAAGACGGCATGGTCCGTGATGACCGCCGCCAGAACGAAACTGTAGAGTCCGCCCCATGACCAAGACGTCGCACCTGCTTCCCCTCAGCCTGGCCCTGTCCGTGGCATTGCTGCTCGGCGCCTGTTCCAAAGAGGCGCCCGCCCAAGCATCCGCCGGTAAGGCCAGCACTGCTGCCGCCGACAAGGTTGCGGTCGCGCGCGGCATCATCGACGTCGAGGGCGGTTTGATCGCGCTGGCACCGCCGGTGGATGGCTCGATCACTGCCGCGCCGGTGAAGGAGGGCGCCACGGTGAAGAAGGGACAGCTGCTGCTGTCGCTGGATGGCGCCCTGCTGCAGCAGGAGGTGGCGATGGCCACTGCCGATCTCGCCTTGGCCAATGACCGTCTGAAGGGCAGCCAGGCGCAGCTGCGCGAACTGGAGCGCAATGCGACTCGCCTGTCCACCGGCGCCAGCGAAGGCGTGTTGTCCAACCAGCAGGCCGATGCAGCCAAGCAGCAACTGGCCGGTGTGCGCGCCGATGTCGACGTGGCCGGTGCGCAGGTCGACATGGCCCAGCACAAGCTGGAACACGCCAGACTGAAACTGCAGCAGATGTCGCTGAGCGCGCCGGAAGCCGGCACCGTGGTCGGCCAGGTGCCGGGCCTCGGCGCATTCGTGCAGGCTGGCAAGCCTGCGATCTCGCTGCTGCCGGCCCGCCCGCTGCAGGTGCGTGCAGAACTGAGCTCCGCCTATGCCGATGCCGTGCAGGTGGGCATGAAGGCCACCGTCGTGCCGGACAGCGATGGCGCCGAGAACACCGGCTCACTGCCACCCGCGCGCGTGGTGCGCATCAGTCCGGTGTTCGCGCAGGCACGCTTGCCCGAAGACGCGGGGCGTGGCGTGGCCAAGGTGGTGGAGTGTGTGCTGGAGTTCGACGGCGAGGCCAAGGCGCGCTTCGGCCAGCATGTGCGGGTGGAGTTCCGGAAGTAGGCCTAGCGCTTCAGTGGGGCCGCCTCCGCACGTCCTCGGCGCCTGAGCGCCCGCCATGCACTCACCGCTGACACCACGCACAGCGCCAGCAGCAGTCCCACGTCCAGCAGCAGCAACCAGAGCAGGTGCATGCCGTGCACCGGTGGCTGATGCATGGCCGACAGCATCCACGGTACCGACCACGCCAGCAGCAGAACGAAGGCAATCAACAGGCGCAGCCACAGTCGCTTCAGTTTCCATGGCCGCACGATCAAGGCGGCCACGACCAGTTCAACCGTGCCCAGCAACGCGAACACGATGACAGTGCTGGTCGGGTAGGGCAGCTCGGCGCCTTCCAGGCGGTGCAGCAACCAGTAGTCCGGGGTGAAGCCGGCATTGACCAGCGCAGCGATCAACGCCAGCCAGGTCAGCGCGACTAGCAGCCAGAACAGGCGGATGTAACGTCTAGGCATCGGCGGTGTCCATGGTAGCGGGCAGGCGGCTGCGTGATGCATAGCACACCGATGTGGCGATCGCGGCCAGCGCCAGCAGGCCAGGCCCGACAGTGAAGTACAGCAGGCGCAGCGGGTGGTTGTGCATCAGCGTCCAGGTCGCGAACGTCAGCGGAACCGCCAGCACCAACAGCTTGGCGAACAGCGGCCGCAGCACCGCAATCAGTGGCTGGGCGCCGAGGAACATATGGAACAGATGGAACTGGGCGATGCCAAGGCCGATGTCGCGATGCGAGGTGAAGCCGAAATTGTCGCGATACCAGTTCATTCCCAGCGGAATCAGTGCCCAGTACAGCAGCGCTACTACCAGATGCAGCAGCAGGGCGATCAACAGGGGCTTGCCGCGAAGGAACATGGGCGCACGGGGTTGGGCGGGGCAGCGTACCCCAGTGCGGACGCCCATGACCGCATCGTGTGAAGACTGTTGACGGCGTGAAGGAATTTGGACACAATAGCGCTCCTTCGACGCAGGTCGAACGGAATCTGCGGGAATAGCTCAGTTGGTAGAGCGCAACCTTGCCAAGGTTGAGGTCGCGAGTTCGAGTCTCGTTTCCCGCTCCAGATTCTACAGGGCCCCGGTAGGGGCCTTGTTTTTCTCCCGCCACGGCAAGGCGGGGCACGTTGGGCCACAAGGCTTTACGCGCAGTCAGAAAAGTGAAATCGCTGGTGTGTGTTCCGGATTTCCGGTACCATGGCGGCTTACGCGGGAATAGCTCAGTTGGTAGAGCGCAACCTTGCCAAGGTTGAGGTCGCGAGTTCGAGTCTCGTTTCCCGCTCCATGCTCCGACAGGCCCCATCATGGGGTTTTGTCTTGTCAGGGCTCCGTTCCTGGCGCGAAGTACGTTGGCCTCATGGCAGAGTGGCTATGCACCGGATTGCAAATCCGTTTACAGCGGTTCGATTCCGCTTGAGGCCTCCAATTGAAAAGCCCTGACCTCGGTCAGGGCTTTTTTTTGTTTGCCTGGATACCGGCACGCGCCCGGATCGATACCCGCTACAGCCGGGCCAGCGCCTGCACCGTGGCCTGGGTCAGCGGCTGGGGCAGAGCATTCAGCGCGAACCAGCCCAGCCCGATCTGAACCCCCGGCTCCTGGATGGAGGCCTCGGCACCCGCAGCTGCCCGAGCCTCGAAGATCGGCGCGACCCAGTGCTGCGCAAGCGCAGGCTCGAAATGATCGGCCACGCACAGCAGGCGCAGCAGCGTCACTTCCAACGCCGTCTCCTCGCGAGTTTCGCGGACCACGGCAGCCTCCACCGTTTCCATCCAGTCGACTTTGCCCCCGGGCAGGCCCCAGTGCCCGCGCTCCGGATCGCGTCCGCGCTGGATCAGCAGGATGCGGCCGTCGGCATCACGGACGACGACGCCGCATCCAACGCGGGGAATCTGCAGTTCAGTCATGGCGGAGAGTGAAGAAGGAGCTGTCTTCATTCTCGCATGCACGCCGTATCAGGCGAACCCGCGCTAGGCTGGGCACTTGTGCATCAGCAACCTCACAGGTGTGTCGCATGCTTCTCCGGCAACTCGGCGCTGACGACGCCGATATTCTCTGGCAAGCACGGTTGCAGGCCCTTCGCGAGTCGCCTGCGGCGTTCCTGTCCACGCTGGCCGAGGCGCAGAATGACTCGGCGGACGTGATGCGCGCCCAGCTTGGCGATCCTGGTACGCGCTACTTCGGCACGTTCGTTGACGGCATGCTGGTGGGTTTCCTGCGTTACGTACGCCCGGTGCGGATGGCGCGACGGCATACGGCGGAAGTGCACAGTGTCCATGTGGGTGCTGGCCATCGAGGCCAGGGTATCGCCCGTCAGCTTCTTCTTGCCGCGTTCGCGGCTGCGCGCGCGGAAGGCATCGAATCGCTCACTCTCACGGTGCTGGCGGACAACGCCGCCGCGCGCGCGCTGTATGAATCGCTGGGTTTCACCGAATCCGGCGTCGAGCCACGCGCGGTGAAGCGCGACGGCCGCTATGTGGACATGGTGTCGTACTGGATTTCAGTGACCAGCCACCCACCATCGCCGGCACCTTGAATCACCCGCTCTACGCCGGATCGTGGACCGGCGTCTGCGCGCGGAAGTTGCGCCCGACTGGTTCACCCACGCTCAGGTAGTGGCGGAACAGATAGATCAACGGTTTCCAGTGGGCGACATCGATGTGCTGGGTGCCAGCCACGGTGATCGCTTCGTGCGCATGCACGCAACGGATCCGTCCTTCGACGATCACGAAGCCCTGACCGTCATCCTCGCCGGGCGGGTGCATCGCCATCACGCTGACTTCCACCTGCAGCGGGCACTCGGCAATCGCCTCTGGTGCGACGTGCGTCGAGGCGACCGCACTGAAGCCTCCCAGCGCGTACTTGTCGCGGACGTGCACGTAGCCCATCGCCTGTTTGGCAGTGGGCACCGGATCGCAGCCTGTCGCGCGCGCGATGGCCTCGACCTGTGCGGCCTGCGCGGAGGATGGGAAGTTCAGTACGCACTCGTTGCGCAGCTGCAGGTTGCGATAGCCCTGACCCTGCACGCCGAGGCCCAGCACCACCCGGTTGCCCAGGGCCCAGAACGAAGACAACGGACTGATGTTGCTGCTGCCGTCGTCGTTCAGCGTGGTCATCAGCAACACAGGCGTGCCCGGGTACAGGACCGAAGGGGTGATGCGGCGGCGGGGAATCGGAGCGGTTTTCACGGCAGGCCTTGCACTATCGGGGTGGCCACTGTGCCGTGGCAGCGGGTGCCGACGCTTCGGCCTGCATCGAACTGTCGGCCTGCAACGGCGTGCCACAATGCGGGCATGGTCCACACCTCCGGTTCCCTTGTCAGCGTCGGTGCCCTGGTTGGCGACCAGGCGCGCGCATCCATGCTGCTGCAGTTGATGGATGGGCGTGCGTATACCGCGACGGAGCTGGCACGCGTGGCTGGGGTAACACCGCAGACGGCGAGCACGCATCTGCGCAGGCTGGTCGAGGGCGACCTGCTGGTCGCTGTCGCGCAGGGGCGCCATCGCTATCACCGGCTGGCCTCGCACGAAGTCGCCGACATGCTGGAGGGCATCCTGCGCGTTGCGGACCGCACGCCGTCCTGCACCGCTGAGGCATCACGCAGCATGCCGGCGTTGCGCCAGGCGCGTTCCTGCTACCGGCATCTGGCCGGTGTGCATGCGGTGGCGATCACCGACCGCTTGTTGCAGGCAGGGCACCTGGTCCCGCACCAGGCGCATTGGCGGGTGAGTGTGGAGGGCGCAGCGTTCCTGCAGGAGCTCGGCCAGCCGCTGGCTGAGCTGCTGCGGCTTCCCGTGACGGTCAAGCCTGCGCGCTACTGCCGAGGATGCCTGGACTGCACCGAGCGGCGCCCGCATCTGGCCGGGCTGGTCGGCGAGGCGATGCTGGACAGCTTCGTGAAGAACGATTGGCTTCGGCGGGTTGAGGGTCGACGCGAACTGCGCCTGACGCAGCCGGGGCGCGAAGCGCTGTGGACGCGGTTCGGCCTGGCGACATAAGGGCCCCTCCAGTCTCATTCGCCCACGACATGGCAAGGCGCTATGGTCGAGTTCCAAGTCTTAGGGAGCTGCAATGGCGAGCAAGGACATGAACGATCGCGGCACGCTGGCGGTATGCCGGCAATGAGCAAATCTTCTGTGGAAGTACGTTGGCTGACGTTCCGCCTGATGAACGGCCAGTCGATCGGACCGGATCGGCTGAAGGATGGATGGGTGATTGCTTCGGAGACCCGCCACTGTGGCGTGCGGCGTGAAGCCATCGAAGGCGCGGGCGTGGTCTACGCGCTGTATGCACCGGCCAACCTCGCCTCACCGCGGCGCGCGGAGATGCGCATGCGCGAATTCCTGATGAGCTCCGGCTACACCTTCACCATGGGTACGCTGGGCGGCTGACGCCGCCCTTTGGGGTCACGGGCGTACGGTCAGTGCCTGGCCGAGCATGCCGATCGGACCGCGCGCATCGTGCAGCACGGTGCTGGTCAAGCCGAGACCCTGGTGGCCAAACGACACCGACGTGTCGAAGCCCAGCCACTCGCCTTCGGGCATGCCGAACAGGTGCGCGGTCAGATCGAGGTTGGGGAAGGCGACCTCCTTCGGATCGGCGCGCACGGCCATGCCATTGGACAGATCGAACAGGGTGGCGGCACGGGCCAGCGGACTGACCGGCTCGCCGTCCAGCAGCGCGTGCTTCGCGTGCGCCCAGTAGGTGGCACGGCCGGGCCCCTGATCATGTCGGCGGATCTCCACACTCTTGATGAAACCGCCTGGCCAGACCGTACCCGGGTCCCACGCGGGCATTGATTCCGGCGGCGCAATGCCGGTGATCGGCGTGCCGGCGATGGCCTGCGTATCGTTCGGGCGCATCAGCCATGCACGCACGCGCAGCGCCGGGCGATCGTCATGGCGCAGTGTGGCTTCGACCAGTTCGATGGTGCGACCACCGCGCAGCACCTGTACGTCGGCCTCCATCGCTTCGATCGGAATGGTGCCGAGGATGTCGTAGGACAGGCGCGCGATCAGAAAACCGTGCCCACGCGCTGCGGCGTCACGTTCCAGGTGGTGCGCCAGCAGCCCGATCGCAGGTGCGATGTGTTGTTCGCGGATGTTCCAGGCGCCGCCCGTGTGTTCGGTCGGCAGGTAGCGGGTGTCGCTCAGTCGTTCGAAGAAGGCCATCGTATGCGTTGTGTCAGCAGGGAGGGGAGGCGGCAGATGCTGCGCGGGTCCCTGCATCGTAAGCGTTTGGCAGCGTGGCCGGCTGAGCCGGCTCCCGCAGGAGCCGGCCGGATGCCGGTCAGGAGGACTGGCAATCCATTTCGCGGCACATCTTGTACTGGGCCAGGCATTCTGCGGGTGTCTTGGCCAGTGGGCCTGAAGTTGCGCGCAGACAATATTCGTACTGCTGGCTGCAGAATTCACAGGGGCCTGCGGCGAAGGCCAGCCCGGTCACGGCCATGCCAAGGAACATCACGGTCTTCAAGGTCGTCTTGATCATCACGTCAGTCCTTTGTGTGCCCGTCAATGGGCCCGGCCACCATAGCAGTCCTTATGGCGCGCCCCTGATGCGCTGCGACACGTTGAGCTCAACGCTGGATTGCCTTCAAGGCGTCGACAACCTGTGCTTCAGAGAAGCCACAATGCCCTTCGCCCACCGGCGGCAGCACGCGCGGCAATGGTCGCGCGCCGGCCTGTGCGGCCATCTGCGGATACACCGCCTGCATGTGCGGCACGATGGTGGGATCGTTGTTGTTGAACTGGACCACCAGCGGTCGCTTCAACGCGCCGCTCAGTGCCAGCTTCGCGCGGACATCGGCCTGTGCCGCAGGCACGGGAGCGATGCGCTGCACGCCGGCATTGAACGCGGCGTCGTCACCGAATCCGCTGTACACCACACCAAGGTTGCCGGCCGGCATGCCGCCGCTGCGCGTGGCCAGTTCATGCAGGACCAGCGTGTGCAGGCTGATTGTCCCGGCTAGTGCATCCGGAGCGACCTGCAGTCGCTTGGCGAGCACGTCGGCATGCTGGGGATTCCGTTGCAGCGCGTCGGCGATGCCCTGATAGAGCACTCCCTGCGGCAGCACGGCCGCTTCATGCGAAGCCAGTCCGGTGGCCGGCAGGCCTGCAGCGTTGGGGAAAAAGTAATCGAAGGCGACCAGCGTGGTCAGCAGAGCTGCGGCGATCTGTTCGCCACTGAGATTGGCACCGCACAGCGAGACGCCGCCGGTGTAGTGCTGCGGGAAGCGTTCGAGGGTGCTGATGGTGACAGCGCCTCCCATTGAGAATCCGAGCATCCAGGTATGGCGAACACGCGTGAGTTCAATCAGGGCATGTTGGCGCAGGCCTTCCATGTCGGTGATCGCATCGGCCACCGCCCAGCCCTGGCTCGCATAGGCACTCTGCGCAACCGCGTAGCCCGCGGCAAGCAGTGGCGCGGTGCTGTCATTGGCCGTCATCGGCGTAGTACGCGGCGCGCCCACCGGTTCATAGCCATGGGCCAGCATCACCAGCTCCCCATTCCAGTTCGCCGGCACATCCAGCCGCCAGGGTGCGCCCTGCAGCTCGCCGCTGAGGGTACGCGGCGCTGGCGGCGGTGCAGCCAGCGATGTCATCCAAGGCATCAGGCAGAGGGCAAGCGCGTATCCAGGCAAGGGTCGCATCGTGGTCATTCCATGCGGGAATGGCGCCGAGCATAGATCCCCGCAAAACCTTGCGCGCGCTGCACTGCCGCAGGGGATTGCCCGCCGGCCAGGCTGCGCTCTACGCTGGCGGCATGGTCCTGCACAGCACCGCGTCGATTATCCGCATTCCCCACGGGAAGGCGGGATAGCGCGCGGTCGCCACGGCCATGCAACCCGCCCGGGAAGGCGGGTTGCATGCGGCGCTCTCCCGGGTACTGGAATCCATCAAGGAGAACGCAGATGCATCATCTTTCATCGACCGACAATGCGCCGATCCTGCACCTGGTGTGCGGCAAGATCGGTGCCGGCAAATCCACCCTGTCGCAGCAGCTGGCGGCGCAGCCACGTCACGTGCTGATCAGCGAGGACGCCTGGCTGGCCGCGCTGTATCCCGACCAGATCCATTCCGTTGCCGATTACCTGCAGCGCGCGGCCGCGCTGCGCGGAGCGCTGACGCGGCATGTATGCGCGATCCTGCGGGCCGGCGTTTCGGTCGTGCTCGACGTTCCGTTCAACACGCCGGCCGCCCGTGCATGGGGCCGCGAACTGTTCGAGTCGGCCGGTGTTGCCCACCAGCTGCATTTTCTCGATGTTGCCGACGCCATCTGCAAGGCGCGGCTGCATGCCCGCAACGCGCGCGGTGAGCACCCGTTCCAGCCCAGCGACGAAGCCTTCGAGCAGATCACCCGTCACTTCGTGGCACCTGCGCAGGAGGAGGGCTTCGTGGTGATCCGTCATTCACAGGAGGCTTGAGGGCGCGGAGAGGGCGGCGTTCAGTCGACCATTTCGGTGGTGATTCCGATACGATCTGTCGCATTGAGCTCGCCTCGCTTGACCCGGAGTCCCGTCATGGTCGACCGTCTCGCCATACTGCTTGAACGTTTTGCGGTGACCGCTTCGGTATTCCATGCCGGTGCGCTGTGCGGCATCAACACGCTGGAGGGCGAAGACGAGGCGGGCCAGCTGCACCTGGTGCGGCGCGGGCCGGTGCAGGTCAGCCACGGGCAGCAGACCGTGCAGGTCGAAGTGCCGAGCCTGCTGCTGTATCCGCGGCCGATGCCGCATCGATTCAGCACCGACCCGCAGCAGGGCGCCGACATGGCCTGCGCCAACCTGCATTTCGAGGGTGGCCGGCTCAATCCGATCAGCGCCGCGCTGCCTGATTTCATCTGCCTGCCGCTGGCCGATCTGTATGGCGGCAACGCGGCGCTGGAACTGCTGTTCGAAGAAGCGTTCGAGCAGCGTTGCGGGCGGGCGGCGATGGTCAACCGGCTGTTCGAGGTGGTGATGATCCAGGTGCTGCGCCAGCTGATGGAAGGCGGCGAGATGCGTGGCGGCCTGTTCGCCGGGCTGGGTCATCCGCGGCTGCGGTTGGCGCTGGTGGCGATGCATGAAGCGCCGGCGCAGGCGTGGACGCTGGAAGACCTGGCCGAAGTGGCCGGCATGTCACGCAGCGTGTTCGCCGCCAGCTTCCGCGAGGCGATGGGCACCACGCCGGGCCAGTACCTGCAGGGCTGGCGGGTGGGGTTGGCGCAGCAGGCACTGCGCCAGGGGCGGCCGCTGAAGCGGATTGCCGATGATGTGGGCTATGGCAGCGAAGCGGCGCTGTCGCGCGCGTTCAAGGCGCACACCGGGCAGTCGCCGCGGGAATGGCGGGGGCAGGCCCGTGCCAGTGCGGCCTGAGCGTCAGCCGAGCACCAGCCGGGCCAGCTTCATCCCACCGAACAGGCCGGCCAGGCCCAGTGCCACCGAGCCGCCGGCATACAGAGCCGCCAGCCCATGCTGGCCACGCTGCAGCAGCAGGCCGATCTCCAGCGCATAGGTGGAAAACGTGGTGTAGCCGCCGAGGATGCCGGTGGCCAGCAGCAGGCGCAGCTGCGGCGAGGCGCCATTGCGCATCGCGAAGACCTCGACCACCACGCCCATCAGCAGGGCGCCGCTGACGTTGATCAGGAAGGTCGACCAGGGCCAGGGACTGCCGACGGCCACCCGCGCGCCGATCAGGTTGCAGGCATGGCGCAGGCAGGCACCGATGCCGCCTCCGACGAAGACCAGGAAATAATCGTTCAGTGTTTGCATGGCGTGCCTCGAATGCGGGTTCGCAGGGTCAATGGCGAACGCCGAGGGCAGGCACGACCTGCCGTCGACGAACACCGGGTTCGTCCTGGCAGGAGCCATCAGCCTTCTCAGGCGGTTATCGGGGGAGCCCCATCCCCATCGCGGTCCATGCTACCAGCGGCGGTGCATTCACGTCATCGAGGTCGTCAGCACGCGGGCGACCTTGCTGCGGCTGAAGCCATCCATCAGCAGTTCGAACGCGAGCAGATCCAACGCTGCATGGCGGCGATGGTCGATCTCCAGCCCGTTCTCGGCCACCAGGTGACTGACCAGCTCGTAGGCGTCCTGCCAGACATCCAGATGGGCCTGGCTGGGGATGTAGGCACTGCCAGGCTCACCGACGCCGAGCCCGCTGACCCCGTACAGCAGCTCGCGTGCGTCCAGCTTGGCCGCATCGGCGATGCGGAACAGCTGTTCGGCTTTCACGTGCGAGGCGCTCACGTGGTCGTTGAGCCAGTTGCTGATGGTTGCTGTCGTTGATTTGGCGGCGCGTGCCAGATCGGCCGGGCGTGGGTGCCCGGCCTTCTTCATGGCTGCCGCGAGTCGTTGGCCGAGAGTATTCATCTATGCAAGCCAGCTTAACGCGTGGATTGCGAAGAAGCCTTGTCGCAAGAATCAGTCTGGTTAACAGAAGGACCGACCGTGACCGAATTCTGGAACAAGCGGCAGGTGCGCACCCGGCTGGGATTCCAGACCGATGCCGAACTGGCCCGCTTCTTTGGCATCAGCCGTTCCGCAGTTTCGCAATGGCCGAAAGATTTCCCGATTCCGGCCCTGCGGCAGTACATCCTGCATCAGCGCTATCCGAACCTGTTCCCCACGACAGAAGCGTCGGCGGGCGAATCCATCTGACTTGCGCCGCCTTTTGTCGCATTTAGCACGCTAAGCGCAATTTGCTAAGTATGCTTAGCGAAATAGGCAAGATCGATCGATCTGAGGATCACAATCGGCGCCATCTACTGGAGTCATCGGTCCATGGTTCCCGCGGCCTGTCGGCTTCACCCCATCCGGGGGCCCCGGGGTCCCGTATGTAGTTTCGTGAACGATTAATAATTTCAATCGCTAAAGTCGCCGCATGTAATTGACCTGTCGTGAAATCTATGACTAATTGGAGTCAACCAAGCGTGAAGCCTGGGAGTCTTTCAGTAGCACGCAAGTGAGTCGGTAGACCGTCAACAATGCAGAACAAGTCCAACGGAGGTCGTATGGAATACGGCATGCATGGCTTGGCTGAACGGGTACGCCGCGAACTGGAAGCCAGTTACCACAAACACGGATGCGGTCCGGCGTTCTGGGATACCTACCAGCAGGTGCTGGACCGTCTGGTCCCGCAGGGGACCGAGCGTACCGAAGTCACCAACGAAATGGCGCTGATCATCGAACAGCTGGGCATCGTCCGGCGTGCGCAGCTTGTGCCGCCGCACGCCAGCGGGTCGCGTTGATTCAGAGCAGGCGCCAGGCGCCGCAGGCAAGCAGCGCCAGCAACAAGGACAGCAGCGCCAACGTCCGGGGTCGCCACAGGCGCTTCGGTTGTCCGGCCATTGCCTGGGGACTGCAGTAGCGCACCAGCGCCGGCCCGAAACCGGCCCGGTGCTGCTGTTGTGCGCAGGCCTCCAGGCAGGCACCGCAGGCCAGGCAATCGGCTTGCGGTCCCTGGCGGATGTCCAGTTGCATCGGGCAGGCAATGACGCAGGCCGCGCAATCGGTGCAATCACCCAGACGGTCGGCGCTGAAGGTCGGCATCGGTCCAGCCAGCAGCGGATGCGCGGCGCGGAATACGTAGTCCTGCGCAGTGGTCGGGTCGAGCAGGCCGCGGCCACGGCCCAGCACCCCGCCAAGCCCGGATGGACGTGGCCCGCGCGGCTCACCGCGACGGGCGTCGTACAGCATGCGCGGCGTATGCGGATCGGTCAGCAGTGGCTGCATGCGTGCGAACGGGCACAGCGAACGGCAGACCTGCTCGCGCAGGAAACCGGCGTTTCCCCAGGTGGCAGCGGCATAGAACAGTACCCAGAACGTTTCCCAGCCGCTCCAGCCAGCGTTTGGCGCGGCGGCCAGCAAGCCGGTGATCGGGCTGAACAGGCCGACGAAGGTAATGCCGGTCCACACTGACAGCAGTCCCCAGGCCAGCTGGGTGACCGGGCGTACAGCAGGTGCCGGCAGCATGCGGGCCGCGCTGCGGGCGATCCAGTCGAAGGCGCGCCGCCACAGCGTCTGCGGGCAGGCATGGCCGCACCAGATGCGTCCGGCGAGGTGGGTAAGCAGCGCCAGGCCGACGGCCAGTACCGCCAGCAGGCCGATCAGTACGCCGACGTCGCCGGGCCACAGGGTCCAGCCGAACAGGTCGAATCGCCGCGCGTTGATGTCCAGCAGCAGCGCCTGGCGGCCCTCCCAGCGCAGCCACGGCAGTGCGTAGAACAGCGCCAGCAGGGCGGCGCTGAGCGTGCCGCGCCAGTGCCAGGGACGGGGAGTCCGGGTACATGACGTGCTCATCCCAGCGGCAGCTCGTCGTCGTCATCGCTCGGCATGGGCCGCTGCAGGTACCAGGTGACCGCGCTGGACAGTGCCGTCACCGACCAGAACATGAAGAATCCCGCCGTGTAACCCAGTTCGCGGCTGATTGCGGTGCCCGGGAAACTGATGGCCTGCAGGCGCAATGGATCGACGAAGGCGAAGAACACCACGCTGGCCACGCCGGCGGCGATGAAGCTGGGCCAGAGGATGGCGCCCCACTGCTGGATCAGCCGCTGGCGGCGGTTGGGAGAAGGTCTGTTCATGCTGTCCCGGATCGAAAAGTGGGCGGCGCGTATACTTCGCTAGGGTCGGCGCCGCATCCGCAGGGCATGCTTCCTGCAAGCGTGCCAGCCTAGGCGCAGCGGACTGCGCCGACATTGATCTGGATCAACGGTGGTGATGGCCGGCTGCGGCACACTGCCGGCACGCTTTGGGTACCCCGATGAACGCAACACCGCCGCCTGTCCTCCCCGTCGCCTCGCCCGAGTTGTGCACCGAGCAGGAAGTGACCCGCCTGGTTCACGACTTCTATGCGCGCGTGCGCGAGGAAGAACGGCTGGGGCCGGTGTTCGGCGCGCACGTCCACGATTGGCCCGAGCACCTGGCGCAGCTGGTCGACTTCTGGTCGGCGATGCTGCGCGGCACCCGCCGGTTCAAGGGCTCGCCGATGTCCAAGCACATGGCCATCGAGCTGGACAAGGACCTGTTCGACCGCTGGCTGGTGCTGTTCCGGATCACCACCGCCGAATGCAACAACCCGCCGATGCAGGAGCTGGCCAACGACGTGGCCGCGCGCATCGGTGACACCTTCTGGAAGCGCTACCAGATGCTGCGTTGGCCGCAGGTCGGCCTGCCGGTGCTGGGGATCCCCGGCAAGGATTGATCTGGGTCAAGGCGGCGCGGGCCGCCCGGCGCGATGCTGGCGGCATGGACACGTTCTCTCCCGCCGCCGGTGGCCTGGCCTGGACCTTCGACCCCGATCTTCTGCGCCGGCACGACCGGCCGGGCCCGCGCTACACCTCGTACCCGACCGCGCCGCATTTCCATGATGGCTTCGACGCGCCGGCGCTGCGCCAGGCGATCGCCGACAGCAACCAGCTGGCCCGTGCGCTGTCGCTGTACGTGCATGTGCCGTTCTGTTCCAGCCCCTGCTTCTACTGCGGCTGCAACCGGGTGATCACCCGTGATCGCGGTCGTGGCCACAGCTACGTCTCACGCGTGCTGGCCGAGGCCGACCTGCTGGCGCCGCAGTTCGATGACGGCCGTGAGGTGATCCAGCTGCACCTGGGTGGTGGTACGCCGAACTTCCTCGATGCCGAAGCGATGACCACGCTGGTGGAAGGGTTGCGCCGGCGCTTCGATTTCAGTGATTCGCCGCAGCGCGATTTCTCGATCGAACTCGATCCGCGCTTCATCGACACCCGCGACGTCGCCATGCTGGCGCGGCTGGGGTTCAACCGGGCCAGCCTGGGCGTGCAGGATTTCGATCCGCAGGTGCAGGAATCGATCAACCGCGTGCAGGGCGTGCAGCAGACGCTGGACATCCTGCGCGCCTGCCGCGACAGCGGCATGCGTTCGGTCAACGTCGATCTGATCTATGGGTTGCCGGGACAGAGCCTGGAAGGCTTCGGTCGCACCCTCGAGCTGGTGCTGGCGCTGCGCCCGGACCGCCTGGCGGTCTACGGCTACGCGCATCTGCCGCATCTGTTCCGCGCGCAGAAGCAGGTCGACGAAAGCCGCTTGCCGTCACCGGAAGACAAGCTGGCGCTGCTGGGCCTGGCGGTGGAGAAGCTCTCCGCGGCGGGCTACCAGTACATCGGCATGGATCACTTTGCGTTGCCGGAAGAGGATCTGTCGCGCGCACAACGCGCCGGCCAGCTGCATCGCAACTTCATGGGCTATACCACCCACGCCGATACCGATCTGCTCGGCCTGGGCGTGAGTGCGATCAGCCACATCGGTGCCACCTACAGCCAGAATCCGCGCGACCTGCCGTCGTGGGAGGACGCGGTGGACCAGGGCCAGCTGCCGGTCTGGCGCGGCGTGGCGTTGAGTGCCGACGACCAGTTGCGCGCGGAACTGATCCAGCAGCTGATGTGCCAGGGCGAGGTGGATGGCGTGCTGCTGGGGCAGCGTCACGGCGTGGATTTCGAGCAGTACTTCGCCGAGGACCTGCGTTCGGTACAGCGGCTGCAGGAAGACGGCCTGGCCGAATACCGCGATGGCGTGGTGCGTGCCAGTGAACCCGGGCGACCGCTGCTGCGGTTGCTGGCGATGTGCTTTGACCCGTATCTGCGTGCCGCGCACGAGCAACCACGTTATTCGCGGGCGATCTGAAAGCGGGACGTGCTGCGTGCGTGTGGTGCCCGGAGCCGGAATCGAACCGGCATGGGGTTGCCCCCGGCGGATTTTAAGTCCGATGCGTCTACCAGTTTCGCCATCCGGGCCTGCAGCGCGGCGCCGATTGTAGCCCACCTGCGGTTCCGCAACCGGATTGCATCATGGCCGCGGCGTGCTTAACTGTCGATCGCATTCATGTCATAGTCCCTGCCATCGTTCCCAGGGGGGGAGCCACCTGATGTCGCTGCACGCGATTGCCTATGCCAGTGAGGCCCGCGCCGATCTGCAGACAACCGATCTTGACCGCCTGCTGGCCGACGCCACGGCATTCAATCGTGTGGCCGGTGTCACCGGTGTGCTGATGTTCGACGGAGCGCGCTTCCTGCAGTATCTCGAGGGCCCGGAGGACGGCATCGATTCGGTGTTCCAGCGCATCCTCAATGCGCGCAGCCACGGGCAGCTGAAAGTGTTGTGCCGTGCCCCCGTGGTGCAGCGCGCATTTCCGCGCTGGTCGATGGGCACGCGGCGGATCGAACCGGAGCTGCTGGCACAGATCGTCGACGCCGCGTGGCCCGGCTTCCTGCTTGGCAGCGGTGGATTCGAGCGCCTGCTGCAGGCCTGGACCGGCGCAGACGGCGAACTGGAACCGGCCGCGGTGGCGTTGGGGTCCTGAGCCCGCCTTGGCGGCAGGGCGCCGGGGCCGGTAGGCTGTAGCCTTTCTGGCGCAGGTTTTCCGGAGTGGTGCAGCAGATGAGTGTGTTGGCCGAGGCCATGGCAGCGTATGTGCGATCGCATCCGTTGCGCGGGATGTGCCGATGAGTGCGCCGGTAGCGGCGGCCAGCGCACCCCGGTTTGCGGTGATCGGCCTGGGCTACGTCGGCCTGCCGTTGGCGGTGGCGTTTGGCCGGCAGTGGCCGACGTTGGGTTTCGATATCGATGCCGGTCGCATCGCCGAGCTGCGCAACGGCCAGGACCACACGCTGGAAATGGAATCCGACGAGCTTGCCAGTGCGCAGCTGCTGCAGTACGGCAGCGATCCCGCACTGCTCGATGCCTGCAACGTCTACATCGTCACCGTGCCGACCCCGATCGATGCTTACGAGCAGCCCGACCTGGAGCCCCTGCGTTCGGCGACACGGCTGATTGCCAGTCATCTTCGCGCCGGCGACCTGGTGATCTACGAGTCCACGGTCTACCCCGGTACCACCGAGGAAGTGTGCGTGCCGCTGCTGGAGCAGGGTTCGGGCCTGCGCTTCAACGAAGACTTCTATTGCGGCTACAGCCCGGAACGGGTCAGCCCCGGCGACCGCCAGCGGCGCCTGGCCGACATCCGCAAGATCACTTCCGGCTCGACACCGGAAGTTGCTGCGGTGATTGATGGTCTGTACCAGCGCATCATCGCCGCCGGTACCTTCCCGGCACCGTCGATGCGGGTGGCCGAAGCGGCCAAGGTGGTCGAGAACATCCAGCGCGACGTCAATATTGCGCTGGTCAACGAGCTGGCCCTGATCTTCGACAGGCTGGGCATCGATACCCAGGACGTACTGGACGCCGCCGGCAGCAAGTGGAATTTCCTGCCGTTCCGGCCGGGGCTGGTCGGCGGCCACTGCATCGGCGTGGACCCGTACTATCTGCTGCACAAGTCCGAGAGCGTGGGCTATCACCCGGACCTGATCCACACCGCACGACAGGTCAACAACCGCGTCGGCGAGCACGTGGCGGCGCGGGTGCTGGCGATGCTGGCCGAGCGTGGCCGTGCGCCGGCGGACGCACGCATCCTGGTACTGGGCGTGACCTTCAAGGAGGATTGCCCGGACCTGCGCAACAGCCGCGCGCTGGAACTGGCGCAACGCCTGCGTGATGCCGGTGCGCAGGTGGAGGTCAGCGACCCCTGGGTCGGCCCGGCGGCGCTGACCGGCGAGGGCCTGGATTGGCTGGCCGATCCCGGGGCGGGGTGCTATGACGCGGTGGTGCTGGCAGTGGCCCACGCCCGTTTCAAGGCGATGGATGAATCCGCAATCCGGGCGCTGCTGGTGCCGGGAGGCCTGGTCTACGACGTGAAATCGGCCTGGCCGCGCAACGTGGTTGACGATCGCTTGTAAGCCTTGGCAGCGGGCGGCGCGGTAGACTCGGGGGCAGTTGCAACCGAGGAAAGCCATGCACCGGTATATCGTCTACCTGCTCGCCATCCTGATGTTCCCGATATGCCTGTGGCTGGCCACGATCTGGCCGGCCTGGTATTGGGGCGTCGGCCTGACTGCCGCGATGGTGGCGCTGGGGACCTGGGACCTGCTGCAGAAGCGCAGCACGCTGCGCCGCAACTATCCGGTGATGGCGCACTTCCGCTACGGGCTGGAATCGATCGGCCCGGAGATCCGCCAGTACTTCGTGCAGAGCGACCTGGAAGACGTGCCGTTCTCGCGCCAGCAGCGTGCACTGATCTACCAGCGCGCCAAGAACGAGATGGACACGGTGCCGTTCGGCACCCTGCGCAGCACCTATGCGGTGGATTACGAGTGGATCAACCATTCGCTGGCACCGACCGCCATCGCCAAGCATGACTTCCGTGTGTTGATCGGCCCGAACTGTGCCAAGCCTTATTCGGCCAGCGTGTTCAACATCTCGGCGATGAGCTTCGGTTCGCTGTCGGCCAATGCCATCCGCGCGCTGAACGAAGGCGCACGCCGCGGTGGCTTCTATCACGACACCGGCGAAGGTTCGATCTCGCCCTACCACCGCGAGATGGGCGGCGACCTGGTGTGGGAGATCGGCTCGGGCTACTTCGGTTGCCGTGACGAGAAGGGCGGTTTCAGCGAGGAACGCTTCGTTGCCAATGCCACCCATGATCAGGTCAAGATGATCGAGATCAAGCTGTCGCAGGGCGCCAAGCCCGGCCACGGTGGCGTGCTGCCGGCGCCAAAGGTGACCGCCGAGATCTCGTTGACGCGTGGCGTGCCGATGGGTGTGGACTGCGTGTCACCCTCGCGTCACTCGGCGTTCTCGACGCCGGTCGAGCTGCTGCAGTTCGTTGCACGCCTGCGCGAGCTGTCCGGTGGCAAGCCGGTCGGTTTCAAGCTGGCCATCGGCCACCCGTGGGAGTGGTTCGGCATTGCCAAGGCGATGCAGGAAACCGGGCTGCTGCCGGACTTCATCGTGGTCGACGGCGCCGAGGGTGGCACGGGTGCGGCACCGGCGGAGTTCGTCGACCATGTCGGCGTGCCGATGCACGAAGCGCTGCTGTTGGTGCACAACACCCTGGTCGGCCTGGATCTGCGCGATCGCATCCGCATCGGTGCGGCCGGCAAGATCACCAGCGCGTTCGACATCGCGCGGACCATCGCGCTGGGGGCTGACTGGTGCAATGCCGGCCGAGGCTTCATGTTCGCGCTGGGCTGCATCCAATCACTGAGCTGCCATACCGACAAGTGCCCGACCGGCATCGCGACCCAGGACCCTGCACGCTGGAAGCATCTGGATGCACCGGACAAGGCCACCCGTGTGTACAGCTACCACGAGCACACGCTGCACGCCCTGAAGGAGCTGCTGTGTGCGGCGGGCCTGAACGATCCGGCCGAGCTGGGGCCGGAGCACATCCTGCGCCGCGTCTCACCGGTGGAAATTCGTTCGCTGGCCTCGCTGTACCGCTACCTGGAACCAGGCGAACTGCTGCACAAGGTGCCCGACCATGCGGTGTTCCATGCGTTCTGGGCCGATGCACGCAGCGACTCGTTCCAGCCGCCGCCGAAGATCCAGGCGCTGCGCGCCAGCAAGTCGCGATAACGATTCTGTAGCGTCGAGCCATGCTCGATTGCCTTTCGATCAGGCGTCGAGATTAACGATTCTGTAGAGTCGAGTCTTGCTCGACTGCCTTTCAATCAGACATCGCGATGTTGGAACGAAGAACAGCCGAGCATGGGCTTGGCTCTACAAGGAGATGTCATGCAGTTCAGGACCGGCACCATGGACGACGTGGCCACGTTGTGGGCGCTGCGTACGCGCTGCGTGCGCGAAACCTGCAGCAGCCACTACCCGCCGGAGGTCATCGCGCCCTGGTCTGCCTCGCCGCCACCGTCGCAGTATGCGCGGTTGCTGGGGGAGGGCGGGTGCGTGGTAGCCGAGGACGCGCGGGGTGTCCTGCTCGGGTTCGGCGTGTTTGATACCGATGCCAACGAGGTTGATGCGTTGTTCGTCGATCCGGATCGCGGCGGCAAGGGCATCGGCCAGGCGCTGATGCAGCGCCTGCTGGCGATGGCCGATCGTGATCGTGAGGTAGTGCTGTCGGCCTCGCTCAACGCCGTGCCGTTCTATCAACGGCAGGGCTTTGTCAGCGTGCGCGAAGAGACTTACCCGCATCCCAGCGGCGTGGCGCTGGCCTCGGTGAGCATGCGCCGGCCGTGGTGATGTAGCGTCGAGTTTGCTCGATGTTTTTTGTAGAGTCGAGCCATGCTCGACTGCTCTATCGCCTGAATCAAAAGCAGTCGAGCATGGCTCGACTCTACAACGCAGGTGTCAACGCGCCGCCAGCCACCCGATCACGCCTTCCGCAGCACGCAGGCCACTGGCGTAGCACGCGGTCAGCAGGTAGCCACCTGTCGGCGCCTCCCAGTCCAGCATCTCGCCGGCACAGAACACGCCGGGCACTGCCCGCAGCATCAGGCCATCATCCAGCGCATCCAGGCGCACGCCACCGGCGGTGCTGATCACCTCGGCCATCGGCCGGGGGCGCAGCAGGCGCAGGGGCAGGCGCTTGAGCGTAGCTGCCACGGCAGGCAGGTCGTTGCCCGCTTCCTTGCCCAGCATCTCGAACACCAGTGCGGCTTTCACTGCATCCAGGCCGGCCTGGCGGCGCAGGTGCTCGCCGAAGCTGCGACCCTTGCGCGGGCGTGACAGGTCGGCCAGCAGGCGTGCTTCATCGCGGCCCGGCACCAGGTCCAGCCACAGCATCGCGTGGCCATCGCGGTTGATGGTCTCGCGCAGGTCTGCGGCCAACGCGTAGATCAGGCTGCCTTCGATGCCGTACTCGCTGGCCACGCATTCGCCCTGCAGCGACTGCGGCTGTCCGGCCAGGTCGACCCAGTGCGCGATCACCGGCTTCAACGGTGCGCCGGCATTGCGCTCGGCGAAGAACGGCGTCCAGTCCACGTCGAAACCGCAGTTGGCCGACTGCAGCGGTGCGATGTCCACGCCACGTGCCTGCAGTGGCGAGACCCAGGCGCCGTCGCTGCCCAGCTGCGGCCAGCTGCCGCCGCCCATGGCCAGCACGGTAGCATCGGCATGCACTTCAACGGCGCCGTCTTCGGTTTCAAATCGCAGGGCGCCGTCGTCGCTCCATCCCATCCAGCGGTGGTTGGCGTGCAGGCGCACACCCTGTTCTTTCAGGCGGCGCACCCAGCCGCGCAGCAGTGGGGCTGCCTTGCGGTCGACCGGGAACACGCGGCCGGAGCTGCCCACATAGGTCTCCACGCCAAAGCCGGCAGCCCAGTCGCGCAGCGCCTGCGCGTCGAAGCCGTCCAGCCAGCGTCCCACGGCAGAGGCCTGCTCGCGGTAGCGGCTGTCGAACAGCGGCCGCGGATCGGAATGGGTGAGGTTGAGCCCACCCTTGCCGGCGATCAGGAACTTGCGGCCGGGCGAACCCTTGGCCTCGTACAGGTCCACGTCCATCCCAGCGGCGCGCAGGCGCTCGGCGGCAAACAGGCCGGCCGGGCCGCCGCCGATGACGGCGACCCGTGGAGGCGTTGCGGTATTACGGTTTGACATCGAGCAGCTCAACATCGAACACCAGCGACGAGCCGGCCGGGATCGGGCCAACCCGGCGGTCGCCGTAGCCGTAGTCCGGCGGGATCATCAGCGTGCGCTTGCCGCCGACCTTCATGCCGGCCACGCCCTCATCCCAGCCGCGGATGACCTGGCCGGCGCCGAGCGCAAAGGTGAACGGTTCGCCACGGCTGACCGAGCTGTCGAAGGTCTTGCCGTGCTTGGTTTCGGTGCGGTTGTCGTAGATCCAGCCGGTGTAGTGCACGGTGACCTTGTTGCCGGCAACGGCTTCGGCGCCGGTACCCGGGACGGTATCGATGCGCTCGAAGGTGGTCAGGGTGCCACCCGGCGGCGGGCCGGACGGTTCGGTCGAGCAGCCAACGGCGGCGAGGGACAGCAGCAGGGGAAGCAGCAGGCGGCGCATCGGGCGACTCCGGAAGGGCGCAGGGCGAGGGCGGCAAGGGTAGCGCATCGGCGCCGGGTATCATGGGGGCATGGCAAAACTCCTGCTCAATCTGCGCAATGTCGGCGACGACGAATACGCCGATGTCTGCACGCTGCTCGACCAGCACGGCATCGCCTGGTATCGCACCGAACCCAGCCCCTGGGGCATTTCCAACGGCGGCCTGTGGCTGCGCGAGGACGCCGATCATCCGCGTGCGAAGGCGCTGATGGCCGAGTACCAGGCCGAACGCGGGCCGCGCATCCGTGCCGAGCGCGAGCAGGCGTTGCGGGAGGGGACGGCGGAGACCTTCGGCAGCCTGTTCCGGCGCCGGCCGGTATATGTGGTGCTGGTGCTGCTGGCGATGGCCGGTGCGGCGGCGCTGGTGCTGCTGCCGTTCGTGCTGTTGCGGGGGTAGGGGGCTTCTGGCCGGGTTGCACCCGGCACCCGCCGATGCCAGCGCAACAGCAACAGCAACAGCAGGCAATCCGTGGTGGGCAGGGCGGTGTGGGCAGGCGGGACACGCCGTAAACCCGTCCATGGGGGCTCGATGGCGCCATCCTTGGCGCCAACGGTCCCGCCTGCCCACACCGCCCCGCCTCTGACAGATTCCGGGTATCTGCAGGGTCGGATTCCTCTGCTGCGCAGAGTGCTCTGACCCCTGAATCTGATCCTGGGGCGGTCTGGCGCTAAAATGGCGGGATGATCGCCAATACCGCTGCCTACCATTTCGCCGTCATCGACGCCCCCCAGGCCCTGTGCGACCAGTTGCTGGCGCGTGCCGAGGCGGCGCAGCTGCGCGGCACGATCCTGGTGGCGGGCGAGGGGCTGAACCTGTTCCTGGCGGGTGCGCCGGAGGCGGTCGAAAGTTTCTATGCGGCGCTGCATGCCGATGCGCGCTTTGCCGATATGCGGGTCAAGACCAGCCTGAGCGAGCATCAGCCGTTCGCGCGGCTGAAGGCCAAGGTGAAGGACGAGATCATCAGCTTCCGCCGTGATGACGGCCAGCCGCTGGAGTATCCGCGTGCACCGGCGGTCGATCCGGCTACCGTGCAGCGCTGGTTGCGGCAGGGGCATGATGACGCCGGCAAGCCGGTGGTCATGCTCGATACGCGCAATCTGCAGGAAGTGGAGTACGGCACCTTCAAGGATGCGCTGGTGCTGCCCATCCACAAGTTCACCGACCTGCCCGAGGCATTGGCGCCGCACCGCGAAGCGCTGAAGGACAGCACCGTGGTCAGTTTCTGCACCGGCGGCATCCGCTGCGAGAAGGCCGCGCTGTGGATGGTCAACGACGGCATGGACAACGTGCTGCAGCTCGATGGCGGTATCCTCGGCTACTTCGAGGAGGTGGGCGGCGAAGGTTACGAAGGCCGCTGCTTCGTGTTCGACGAGCGCGTGGCGCTGGATGCCGAGCTGAAGCCGATGGTCGACCAGCCGCTGCCGGAGCCGCGCCCCAGCGCGTTCTGACGCTTCCTTGGTAGAGCCGGCGGCTGGTCGGCTGCGAAGCGATCTACCTGTATGCCGGCCAGCGGCCGGCACTACCAATCGCGCTTGGCGCGGATCAGGGCACCCCGGATCGGTCCGGCGGGCCCTGAACCCGTCCCACGGGAATCAGCATCCCGCCACCGTCACTGGCCGCCGCGCCCGGCCGACCCCATGCATGGGGGATCCTGTGACGGAAAACTGCTGATGATCCCGTTGTCGATCCTTGACCTGGCCCCGGTCTGCGAGGGTAGTGACACCACCGCTGCCTTCGCCAACATGCTGGAACTGGCCCAGTACGCCGATGCGCTGGGCTACCGCCGCTACTGGCTGGCCGAACACCACAACATGCCTGGCATCGCCAGCGCGGCCACCGCCGTGCTGATCGGTCACGTGGCAGGTGGCACAAAGCGCATCCGCGTCGGTGCCGGCGGCATCATGCTGCCCAACCACGCGCCGCTGCAGGTGGCTGAGCAGTTCGGCACGCTGGCCTCGCTGTATCCGGATCGTATCGACCTCGGCCTGGGCCGTGCCCCGGGCACCGACCAGCCAACCGCGCGTGCATTGCGCCGCTACTTCGACAGCGCCGACCAGTTCCCGCAGGACGTGCGCGAGCTGCTGCATTACTTCGAACCGGTACAGCCCGGGCAGGCGGTGCAGGCGGTTCCGGGTGGTGGCCTGCGGGTGCCGACCTGGATCCTCGGTTCCAGCCTGTTCGGTGCGCGCATGGCCGCGTCGATGGGCCTGCCATACGCGTTCGCCTCGCACTTCGCACCGGACGTGATGGACGAAGCGCTGGCGGTGTACCGCCGCGAGTTCCGCCCATCGGCCACGCTGAAGCAGCCACATGCGATGTTGGCGTTGAACGTTGTCGCCAGCGACAGCGAGGCCGAATCTCGGCGCCTGTTCACCAGCCAGCAGCAGAGTTTCGTGAACCTGCGTCGAGGTCGGCCAGGCAAGATTCCGGCACCCATCGACGACATCGAGTCCTTCTGGGAGCCGCATGAAAAGCTGGGCGTGGAGCGGGCACTGGCCTGCACCGTGCTGGGGGATCCGCAGCAGGTGGCGGAAGGCATCGCCGCGTTTGTCGAGCGCCACAAGCCGGACGAACTGATGCTCACCGCCAACCTGTATGACCACCGTGCGCGCCTGCGCTCGTTCGAACTGGCGATGCAGGCCTGGCACGCCCGCCACGCGGGCTGAACAATTGCGTCACGGCCCATTGCGGCCGAACCGCGTCTGATGGGGGCTCATATCGAAGGAGCCCCCACATGGCCGACACCCGCGCCGAACACATTGCCCAACTGGCAGAACTGATCAAGGACGTGGAGGTGGCGATGTTTACCACCACCGGCGTCGACGGCCGCCTCTACAGCCGGCCGCTGGCCACCCAGCAGGTCACCTTCGACGGTGATCTGTGGTTCGTCATCACTGCCGACAGCCCGAAGGTGGCCGAGATTGCGCTCGACCCGCGCGTCAACGTGGCCTATGCCTCGCCATCGAAGAACACCTATGTGTCGGTGGCCGGGCGCGCGCGCGTGGTTGATGATCGCGCGAAGATCGAGGAACTGTGGTCGCCAGCGATGAAGCTGTTCTTCCCGGGCGGCAAGGACGACCCGAACCTGCGCCTGATCCAGGTGCGCGCCGACTCGGCCGAGTACTGGGATGGACCGGGCACGCTGCTGGGCACAGCGCTGAGTTTCGTGTTGTCGGCAGTGCAGGACGAACCGGCGGCGTTGGCCGACAACGGATTCATCGACCTTCGGTGATGGCCGATGTCCAGTATTGGTAGTGCCGGGCGCTGGCCGGCAAACCTGGAAACGTGGCAGCCGGCCAGCGCCCGGCTCTACCGGATTCCGGCTCAGAACCAGCGCTGGAACAGCTCCACCGTATAGCCCACCAGCTGCCCCGAACTGAAACCGAAGAAGGCGATCGCCGCCAGCGCCGCGATCCAGTTGAACAGCATCAGCGCGCCATCGCGTTCAAGCAGCGCCAGCGAGAACAGCAGCAGCTGGAAGCCGAACAGGAAGTTGGTGAAGGGAATCGGTAACGACAGCAGCAGGCCCAGCAACACCAGCAGCAGGCCGCTGAAGGAATGCGCCGGCAGCGGTGTCAGCAGCTGCGGCAGGCGCGGTTTCAGCATCTTGTCCAATCGCCGCAGCGGGCGGTCGATGCGGTCCAGGAAACGGTGCATGGTGCCGCGCTTGGGCCCGCGGCGGGCGATGAAGCCGGGCAGCCACGGCCGGCGCAGGCAGAACAGCATCTGCAGGCCGATCAGGATCACCAGCGGGCCGCTGACCGCGCCGCCCATGCCCGGGATCGGGATGAACGACGGCAGGATCGCCACGAACAGGAACACGCCGAACGCGCTCTGCTGCAGGTTGCACAGGATCTGGCCGAGCGGCATGTGCTCGGCCGGGTCGCCAGAGGCGAACATCTCCAGCAGGGTGCGGATGCCCTCGTTACGGTAGGCCGGGCGCTCAACGCCCGGACCCTGGCCGGCCTCAGGCGGTGAGCTCATCGGCCTGCTCGTCGGACAGCGTGCGCAGCAGCAGCTTGTCCACCCGCGCACCATCCAGGTCGACCACCTCGAAGCGCCAGCCGGCCCAGTCAAAGTACTCGCCCGCGTGCGGGATGCGGCCGAAGTAGTGGATGCACATGCCGGCCAGCGTGTAGTAATCGCCATCCTCGGCATCGGGCAGATCGTTGCTGCCGATCAGCTCGCGCAGGTCCTCGATCGGCAGCGAGCCGTCCACCAGCAGCGAACCGTCTTCGCGGGTCACCACCAGCGCATCTTCGTCGGCGTTCTCCACCGCCTGCAGGCGGCCGACCACCGCGCCCATCAGGTCGCTGATGGTCACCAGACCCTGGATTTCGCCGTACTCGTCCACCACCAGCGCCATCGACTGCTGTTCCTCGCGGAAGATCTCCAGCAGCTTCATCGCGTGGGTGGATTCAGACACGTACAGCGGCTCGCGCAGGGTCTGGAACAGCGCGTTGTCACCGCGCGCCATGCGTGTGGCCAACGATTTCAGTTCCAGCACGCCGACCACGTCCATGTCGTTGTCGCGCAGCACCGGGTAGCGCGAGAACTCGTGCTCGGCCATGATTTCCAGGTTGCGCTCCAGCCCAGCCTGGGTATCCAGCCAGGCGATGCGGTTGCGCGGGGTCATCAGGCTGTCGGCGGTGCGGTCGCCCAGGCGCATGACGCGGTTCATCATGTCGCGCTCGTGGGCGTCGATCACACCGGCCTCGTGGCTCTCGGCCACCAGCATGCGGATCTCTTCTTCAGTCACCGAGGCGACTTCATCCTTGCCCAGGCCGAACAGGCGCAGTACCAGCTGGGTGGTCTTGGACAGCAGCCAGACGAAGGGCAGGGCCAGCTTGGCCAGCCAGCTCATCGGCATCGCCACCAGGCCGGCAATGGCCTCCGAGCGGGTCAGTGCCAGGCGCTTGGGCACCAGTTCGCCGAAGATCAGCGTGATGAAGGTGATCAGGCTGACCGCCAGCGTGGTACCGACGTTGCCGGCGTAGGCAAAGCCCGGCATCAGGCCCTGGATCCAGCCGGCGAAGGCTTCACCCAGTGCTTCACCACCGAGGTAGCCGGTCAGCACGCCGATCACGGTGATGCCGATCTGCACAGTGGACAGGAAGCTCTCCGGCTTCTCCGACAGCTCCAGCGCCTTGGCGGCACGCTTGGAGGTGGCGGCCATCTGCTTCAGGCGGCTCTTGCGCGAGGTCATGACCGACATCTCGGACATGGCGAAGAAGCCGTTCAGCAGAACAAGCGCGAAGACAATCAGGATCATTTCAAACACGGGCGTCGTCCCCGGTTGGTGGCAGGGAGGGCGGGTGCTTGCGATGGCGGCTGGCGCTCAGGAACAGGGTCCGGCGCGGCGCAGGGGGGTAAGGGTCGTCGTCCATAAGGTGCGCCCGAAGGCGCGCTGGCATCTTAGCAAAGGGGCGTGGCAGGGTGGCAACCGCCTGTTCAGGTTGGGGCTTCCAGAGCCCCGGAAGGGGGCAGGGATACCCGAGATGGTCATCTAGCCGTCATAATTCCGTCTGGTGCCGTCCTTCCCGCGACGGCTGACAGGTTTCTCAATGTTCTCTCTGCAGACCATTTTCGGTTCCGGCAAACAGTTCTACACCCTGCTCGATGAGGCTGCCGTCGCGGCTTCCGACGCCGCCAAGGCGCTGCATTCCATGCTGCGCGAGGCCGACCGCCAGCCCGCGCTGGACGCCTTCAAGCTGGCCCGCCTGCGCGAGCGCGCGGCCTCGGACAAGATCAGCCAGGCACTGGTGGACAGCTTCATGACCCCGATCGAGCGCGAAGACATCGAAGCGCTGGGCTCGGCGCTGTACAAGATTCCGAAGCAGATCGAGAAGTTCGCCGATCGCTATTCGCTGGCCACGACCCACCTGGAGCACATCGACTTCGCGCCGCGCGCGGCGATGCTGGAACAGGCTGCCGGCGTGGTGGTGGAGATGGTGGCCGACCTGCGCCACATGAACCTGGACCGGATGACCGCTCTCAACGAGAAGCTGCGTTCGCTGGAGAACGAGGCCGACCGCCTGATGCTCGAGCTGTACCGCGACATCTACTCGGGCCGCCTGGACAACCTGCAGATGTTCCTGCTGAAGGAATTCTTCGAGATCCTGGAAAAGGCCATCGACCGCTGCCGCGAGGCCGGCGTGGTGGCGTACCAGATCGTGTTGAAGAACAGCTGACGGACGCCGCCGCATGTTGACCCTTGTCCTGGTGGTGATCCTGGCCGCGCTCGTCTTCGAGTTCATCAACGGCTTCCACGACACCGCCAACTCCATTGCCACCGTGGTGGCGACCAAGGTGCTCTCGCCCGGCTGGGCGGTGATGCTGGCCGCCTTCATGAACCTCATCGGTGCACTGACCGGTACCGCGGTGGCGCTGACCATCGCTTCGGGCCTGCTCAACACCAACGTGGTCGATGTCACCCCGCAGGTGATCCTGTGCGCCCTGCTGGGCGGCATCATCTGGAACCTGATCACCTGGTGGAAGGGCCTGCCGTCCTCGTCCTCGCACGCCCTGATCGGTGGCCTCTGCGGCGCCGGCCTGGCCGCTGCCCACAACAACTGGGACGCGCTGATCTGGTCCGAGCGCCTGGGCAGCTGGGCGCAGAACAAGGGCCTGCTGTGGAAGGTGTTCGTGCCGATGATCACCTCGCCGATCGCCGGCTTCCTGCTCGGCATCGTGGTGATGGTGCTGCTGTGGGGCCTGATCGCCGGGCTGGCCAAGATCGGTGGTGCCATCGGTCGTCTGGCCCGCCCGCGCATCGTCAACGCCTTCTTCGGCAAGGCGCAGATCGCCTCGGCGGCCTACATGGGCTTCGCCCACGGCCACAACGACGCGCAGAAGACCATGGGCATCATCGCCATGACCCTGATCGGTGCCGAGGCCACCGGTGCGCTGGATGACCTGCCGTCGTGGCTGGCCTTCATGCACCCGGACGCCAGCGCCGGTGACGGCATCGCGATGTGGATCGTGCTGACCTGTGCGGTGGTGATGGCGGCCGGTACCGCCTCGGGCGGCTGGAAGATCATCAAGACCCTGGGTCACAAGATGGTCAAGCTGCACCCGATCCACGGCTTCGCCGCGGAGACCAGCTCGGCCACCATTCTGACCCTGGCCGCCCACTTCGGCATGCCGGTCTCGACCACGCACAGCATCTCCACCGCGATCATGGGCGTCGGCTTCGCCAAGAACCCGCGCTCGCTGAAGTTCGGCGTGATCGAACGCATCGTCTGGGCCTGGATTCTGACCATCCCGGCTGCCGGCGGCTGCGCGTACCTGATCCTGAAGCTGTTCGAACTGTTCGGCTGGACCTGATCGCCGCGCCAAGGTGCACACGAAAAAGCCCGCCGGATACCGGCGGGTTTTTTTCATGGGCAGAGAATTCTTCCGGACACATCGTGTCGACCAAGGTCGACACCTACCAGAGCAGAAACAGGGATCCGCCCTCGTGCCGACCAACGGTCGGCACCCACCAACAGCGCACGGAAACTGTCGAAGGCGGGGTGGGATGGGCAGGCGGGGGCGCAGAGCGCCATGGATGGCGCTCTACGAGGCACGCAGGAGCAGTTTTTGCCGTCCCCCGCCTGCCCATCCCACCCCGCCAACCCACGGAATGCCAGCTCTTGCTGTTGCAGTGGCAGTTGATCCCCAGCGGGTGCCGGGCCGCAGGCCCGGCCACCACCACCCTCAGTTACGCTGGAACAACGCCTGCACATCCCTGCGGAACGCCGCCTGGCTGTCCGCCCGGCTGTAGAACATGTGCCCGCCCGGATAACTGCGCACCTGCACCCGGTCCGGATTGCTGCCCATCGCCGGCATCTGGTCCACCGTCAGGATCGACCCCATGAACGGGCACGACAGATCATTCCAGCCATGCACGATCAGCACCTGCAGATGCGGATCGATCGCCACCGCCTGCCGCAGCTGGGTCACCGCGCCCTGGCGCAGCTCGCCGTTGCGGTCCCACAGCCGGTTCACGTCGTAGTTCAGCGCCTGGTAGCGTGCATCCACCTTCCAGCCGACCACGCGCGTCACGAAGTCGACCATCGCAGTGGTGGTCGGCGCAATGATGCTGTCCAGCAGCGGATCGTTGGCGCGCTGTTCCGGATCATTCGGGAACGGATCGAACGCGGTCACGTTGGAGTCGTAGCGGCTGCCCAGCGTGCCCTTGTCGCGGAACACCTCACGCAGATAGGCCTGCGTCTCCAGTCGGCCACCGGCGCGGCGCACGAACTGCGCATCCAGCCCGGTCAGCTCGGTCACCCGGCGCAGCATCGCCTCGGTCGCCTGCGGATCGCTGCGGCCCTTCATCAGCGCAGTGGCGTAGTCGCCGCGGGTGTATTCCACCACGTCGCGCATCGCCGCATCGGTCAGTTTGCCCTGGCGCTCCAAGTGCGCTGCAGCGATCGACGGCAGCGTCTGCATCCACGCCATCGGCGAGACATCGGCGTTGTCTTCCAGGGTCGGGCTCAGGTACGGCGACACCAGCACCAGGCCGTTCATCGCCACGCCCAGGCGGGTCTGCAGGAAGTGGGTGATGCGCGGGCCGCGGTAGCCGCCGTAGCTCTCGCCGGTCAGGTACTTGCGTGCACCCATGCGCTGGTTGCGCAGCAGCCAGTCGTAGATCGAGCGCGACAGGTATTCGATGTCGGCGCTGGGGTTGTACAGCTGCTTCTTCGCTTCGTCATCGTCGATGCGTGCACGGCTGAAGCCAGTGCCGACAGGGTCGATGAACACCAGGTCGGTGAAGTCCAGCCAGGTGCCGGGGTTGTCGTGCAGGGTGGCCGGCGCCGATGCGCTGTCACCCTCCGAACCAAAGGTGACCACCTTGGGCCCGATCGCGCCCATGTTGAGATAGACCGACGATGCACCCGGGCCGCCGTTGAGCGCGAAGGTCACCGGCCGGTCCTTGCCCGGCATCGTATAGGCGGTGAACACCACATCGGCGATCACCTTGCCCTTGGCATCGCGCACCGGCAGGGTGCCGACGGTGGCGGTGTAGTCCAGGGTGCGGTCGGCCAGGCGCATGCTCTGGCGGGCTGACGCATCGGCGGGCAGCGCGGGCGCTTCGATCTTGTCGTCTTTCGGATCGGGCTTGGCCTCGGCGTCGGGCGCGGCCAGCACGCTGGCTGGGGCGATGAGCAGGCCGACGCAGAGCGCGGCAGTGTGCAGCAGGGACTTCATGGCACCGGATCGGCAGCGGAAGGGGGTTCCGATGCTAGGCCGGTGGAGGGCATGTCGTATGTGTCCAAAGGCATGGCTGCGCGTCGAGGCCGCCAGTGGCCAGATTGGGTCAAGCGGGCAGGGTGGTGCGTAGTTCGTCGTCGGCCAGCAGGCCGTATACCGCCGAATCGGACAGTTCGCCCTGGATGCGCCAGCGCTGCCGCAGCACGCCCTCCAGGTGGAAGCCCAGCCGTTCAAGCACGTGTGCCGAGGGCCGGTTGCGCGGGTCGACTTCGGCTTCCACGCGATGCAGGCGCAGGGTCTGGAACAGGTAGTCCAGCAGGTGCTGCAGCGCTTCGTGCATGTAGCCCTGGCCTTGCCTGTCGGGGGCCAGAAGGTAGCCGATCTCGGCACGAGCGGCATCGCGATCCAGGGCGAACACCACGCAGATGCCCAGCAACGGGCCGTCCAGCGTTTCGCGCACGGCCAGCTTGAGCTGGGTGCCGGTGGCCTGTGCCGCCAGGTCATCGTCGATCTGCGCGCGCGCTTCGGCCGGTCGTGTCCACGCCGGGTGGTTCCAGAACCGCATCACGTCCGGATCGGACTGGATCGCGAACAGGGCGGCCGCATCGTCGCGGCGGATCGGGCTCAGGACCAGGCGCGCGCTGTGCAGCGGCAGGCCCGGGAACAGCAGCGAGTGGCTGGCCAATACGATGGTCCACACAGATGGACGCGCATTATGGCGCCGCCGGGTTTGCCGATGGGGGCGTGATGCCAAGGGCACATGAACCGGCATTACCGGGCGATGGGGCCAGAGCCGTTTCCCTGCAGGAAACGGATCCGGCCCCGCGTCGGGTCAGACTTCCAGCGAAGCCAGGTCGCCCTTGCTCTCCAGCCAGCCCTTGCGGTCGGAGGCGCGCTTCTTGGCCAGCAGCATGTCCATCAGCGAACGGGTCTGCTCGCCGTCGTCCACGGTCAGCTGCACCAGGCGGCGGGTGTCGGGGTGGATGGTCGATTCACGCAGCTGTGGCGGATTCATCTCGCCCAGGCCCTTGAAGCGGGTGACGTTGATCGCGCCCTTGATCTTCTCGCGTTCGATCTTGTCCAGCATCGAGCGCTTCTCTTCTTCGTCCAGGGCATAGAACACCTGCTTGCCCACATCGATGCGGAACAGCGGTGGCATCGCCACGAACACGTGGCCGGCATCGACCAGCGCCGGGAAGTGCTTGAGGAACAGCGCGGTGAGCAGGGTGGCGATGTGCAGGCCGTCCGAGTCCGCGTCGGCCAGGATGATGACCTTGCCGTAGCGCAGGCCAGCAATGTCGTCCTTGCCGGGGTCGCAGCCGATGGCCACGGCCAGGTTGTGCACTTCTTCCGACGCCAGCACGCTGTTGGAGGACACTTCCCAGGTGTTGAGGATCTTGCCGCGCAGCGGCAGGATCGCCTGGAAGTCCTTGTCACGCGCCTGCTTGGCGCTGCCGCCTGCCGAGTCACCCTCCACCAGGAACAGCTCGGTGCGCGACAGGTCCTGGCTGATGCAGTCGGCCAGCTTGCCGGGCAGGGCCGGGCCCTGGGTGACTTTCTTGCGGACGACCAGCTTTTCGGTCTTCAGGCGCGCGCTGGCGCGCTCGATGGCGATCTGCGCGATCTTCTCGCCCAGCTCCACGTTCTGGTTCAGCAGCAGGCTGAACGCATCGTGGGCGGCGCCTTCGATGAAGCCGGCGGCCTGGCGCGAGGACAGGCGTTCCTTGGTCTGGCCGCTGAACTGCGGGTCGGTCATCTTCAGCGACAGCACGAACGACACGCGGTCCCACACGTCTTCCGGGGCCAGCTTGACGCCACGCGGCAGCAGGTTGCGGAAGTCGCAGAACTCGCGCAGCGCCTCGGTCAGGCCGGTGCGCAGGCCGTTGACGTGGGTGCCGTGCTGGGCAGTGGGGATCAGGTTGACGTAGCTTTCCTGCACCAGCTCGCCTTCCGGCAGCCAGGCCACGGCCCAGTCCACGATCTCGGTGTCTTTCTTCAGGTTGCCGACGAACAGTTCGGCCGGCAGCATCTCGCGATCGCCCAGCTCCAGCTTCAGGTAATCGCGCAGGCCGTCTTCGTAGTACCAGGTATCAACTTCGCCGGTGGCTTCGTCGGTCAGCTTCACGGTCAGGCCGGGGCACAGCACGGCCTTGGCGCGCAGCAGGTGCTTGAGCGCGCGCACCGCGAACTTGGGCGTGTCGAAGTACTTCGGGTCCGGCCAGAAGCGCACGCGGGTACCGGTGTTCTTCTTGCCGACGCTGCCGACCACTTCCAGCGGGGTGGCGCGGTCGCCGTTGCGGAAGGTGATGCGGTGTTCGGCGCCTTCGCGCTTGATGTGCACTTCCACCAGGGTCGACAGCGCATTGACCACGCTGACGCCGACGCCGTGCAGGCCGCCGGAGAAGGTGTAGTTGTTGTTGCTGAACTTGCCGCCGGCATGCAGGCGGGTGAGGATCAGCTCGACGCCCGGGATCTTCTCTTCCGGGTGGATGTCCACCGGCATGCCGCGGCCGTCATCGCTGACCTCCACGCTGCCGTCCTTGTACAGGGTGATCTCGATCGAGCGGGCGTGGCCGGCAAGGGCCTCGTCCACCGAGTTGTCGATCACTTCCTGCGCCAGGTGGTTCGGGCGCGCGGTGTCGGTATACATGCCGGGACGGCGCTTGACCGGGTCAAGGCCGGACAGGACTTCAATATCGGCGGCGTTATAACGGGCGTTCATCTGTCTTCGAAAGCTTGGAGCGACGGGCAAGTGTGGGGTCTGGCACGGGATTTTGCACGCCTGCGGTTCAGTCTCGGCGACGCAGAGGGGGTAAAATGGCAGCTGCTGGAATCTGAACACCGGCGACCCCCGTTGGGTCGAAACATCCAAGCCATACCGCGAGGAGGACCTCATGAAGAAGTTGCTGACCATTGCGATCCTGGCCGCTGCCGCCCTTGCAGTGCCGCTGGTGGTGGCGCAGAACGCCGGCCAGCCGGCCCCGCAGCAGGGTGACCAGGCCGACAAGGCGCAGGCCGAGGCCGATGCCAAGGCCAAGCGTCGGGCCCAGGCCAATGCCGAAATGAAGGCGCAGGGCCAGCCGGCCCCGCAGCAGGAAGAGGAAGAGGAAGCGCGCAAGAAGCGCTGATCCCGCCCCCTGCCAGGCGCCCTTGCGACAAGGGTTGCGCTCCGGAACGCCCCGCTTTGCGGGGCGTTTCTTTTTAGTGGCGTGCCATCTGCCTCTTGGGTTGGCGGCCATCAATCTGTAAACTATGGCTTTCCGGGAGTAAGTGCGTGTCCACCATTTGCGAATGGGCTGGAGCGGCCAAGCGTGGCTTCCAGCATGGCGGGTCGCAGGTGACGGTCGATTTGACCGGCACGGTCGCCCCGACCTCGCACGGTGGTCCCCGTCCGGCGCCTGCCGTCGCACGGATCCGCACCTCCCTCGCTGCCACAGCGAACCGGAAAACCCCCTCTGAGCACCATGCCTGCCCTCCGGGCGCGCGTGGTGCTGCCGTTTTCCATTTCCAGACAGGATGCTTGCAGCCATGACTCCCTTGATTTTCGTAACCGGCGGCGTGGTGTCCTCGCTCGGCAAAGGCATTGCCGCCGCGTCGCTGGCCGCCATTCTCGAAGCCCGTGGCCTGAAGGTCACGATGATGAAGCTCGACCCGTACATCAACGTCGACCCCGGCACCATGAGCCCGTTCCAGCACGGTGAGGTCTACGTCACCGACGACGGCGCCGAGACCGACCTCGACCTGGGCCACTACGAGCGCTTCGTGCGCACCCGCCTGAGCCGCAAGAACTCGGTCACCACCGGTCGTATCTACGAGAACGTAATCCGCAAGGAACGCCGCGGCGACTACCTGGGCGCGACCGTGCAGGTCATTCCGCACATCACCGACGAGATCCGCCGCTGCATCGACGAAGCCACCGAAGGCTACGACGTGGCGCTGGTGGAGATCGGCGGTACCGTCGGCGACATCGAGTCGCTGCCGTTCCTGGAAGCGATCCGCCAGGTGCGCACCGAGCGTGGCCCGGAGAAGGCGCTGTTCATGCACCTCACCCTGGTGCCGTACATCGGCGCCGCCGGTGAGCTGAAGACCAAGCCGACCCAGCACTCGGTGAAGGAACTGCGCTCGATCGGCATCCAGCCGGACGTGCTGCTGTGCCGTTCGGAACAGGCCGTGCCGGATTCGGAGCGCCGCAAGATCGCCCAGTTCACCAACGTTTCCGAGCGCGCGGTGATCAGCGTGCCGGACGTGGACGTCCTGTACCGCATTCCGTCGGGCCTGCATGCGCAGGGCCTGGACGAGATCGTCGTCAACCAGCTGAAGCTGGCCGACAAGGTCGGTCCGGTTGATCTGTCGGTGTGGGAAGACGCGGTCGATGCGACCCTGCATCCGCTGGACGAAGTGACCATCGCCGTGGTCGGCAAGTACGTCGATCACCAGGATGCCTACAAGTCGGTCGGCGAAGCGCTCAAGCACGGCGGCCTGCGCCAGCGCACCAAGGTCAACCTGAAGTGGCTGGAAGCACAGGACCTGGAAGGCACCGACATGGCTGCACTGGCCGATGTCGACGGCATCCTGGTGCCGGGCGGCTTCGGTGACCGTGGTTTCGAAGGCAAGGTACTGACCTCGAAGTTCGCCCGCGAGCAGCACGTGCCGTACTTCGGCATCTGCTACGGCATGCAGGCGGCCGTCGTCGATTACGCTCGCAACGTGGTCGGCCTGGAAGGTGCCAACAGCACCGAGAACGACCGCCAGTCGCCGAACCCGGTGATCGGCCTGATCACCGAATGGCGCACGGCAACCGGCGACGTCGAAAAGCGTGATGACAAGAGCGACCTCGGTGGCACCATGCGCCTGGGCCTGCAGGAACAGCGCCTGAAGCCGGGCACGCTGGCCCGTGAGCTGTACGGCAAGGACGTGGTTGCCGAGCGCCACCGCCACCGCTACGAGTTCAACAATCGCTACCGCACCCAGCTGGAAGATGCGGGCCTGGTGATCGCCGGCAAGTCGATGGACGACACCCTGGTGGAAGTGGTGGAGCTGCCGCGCGATGCGCACCCGTGGTTCCTGGCCTGCCAGGCGCACCCGGAATTCCTGTCCACGCCGCGTGACGGCCACCCGCTGTTCATCGGTTTCATCCGTGCCGCACGCGAGCGCAAGGCTGGCGGCAAGCTGCTGCAGGAAGCCCGCGCCTGACTTGTGATGGGGGCCGCCGGCCCCCATCTTGCACGCTTCAACCCCCAGCGCACCGGCCCGGCCGGTGCCGCGGACAACACGGAAACGCATGAAACTGTGTGGATTCGAGGTCGGGCTGGACCAGCCCCTGTTCCTGATCGCTGGCCCCTGCGTGATCGAGTCGATGCAGCTGCAGCTCGATACCGCCGGCAAGTTGAAGGAAGTCACCGACAAGCTCGGCGTCAACTTCATCTTCAAGTCCAGCTTCGACAAGGCCAACCGCACTTCGGGCACCGCATTCCGCGGCCCGGGCATGGAAGAGGGCCTGAAGGTCCTGGCCGAGGTCAAGAAGCAGATCGGCGTGCCGGTGCTGACCGATGTCCACGAATACACTCCGATGGACGAAGTGGCCTCGGTGGTGGACGTGCTGCAGACCCCGGCGTTCCTGGTCCGCCAGACCGACTTCATTCGCAAGGTGTGCTCGGCCGGTAAGCCGGTCAACATCAAGAAGGGCCAGTTCCTGGCACCGTGGGACATGAAGCCGGTCGTGGAGAAGGCCAAGGCCACCGGCAACGAGCAGATCATGGTCTGCGAACGTGGTGCCAGCTTCGGCTACAACAACCTGGTCAGCGACATGCGTTCGCTGGCGGTGATGCGCGATACCGGTTGCCCGGTGGTGTTTGACGCCACCCATTCGGTGCAGCTGCCGGGTGGGCAGGGCACCAGTTCCGGTGGCCAGCGTGAGCACGTGCCGGTGCTGGCCCGTGCCGCCGTCGCGGTGGGCATCTCCGGCCTGTTCGCCGAGACCCATCCGGACCCGTCCAAGGCGCTGTCCGATGGCCCCAATGCGTGGCCGCTGGACCAGATGGAAGCGCTGCTCGAGACCCTGATGGAGCTCGACGCGGTGACCAAGAAGCACGGCTTCTCGCGCTTCGCGTGAGTCGTGACCCGTGGGTGGCGCTGGAAGCCCAGCGTCACCGCCGGCACTGGAAACAGTGGCCGTGGGGCCTGATCGCACTGGGCCTGGCCGTGCTGTTCACCGTGGGCATGTTCGGGCTGGTACTGATCGGCGCTGCGTCGGTGCGGCCCCCCGGTGATGGCAGCAGTGCGCTCGATCTGCGGGCGTACTTCATTGCGCTGCTGGTGGCGGAGCTGCTCGGTGCGGTGGGATGCATCGCTGCCGCTGTGCTGGCCTGGCGGCTGAATCGCGGCAAGGTCACGGCTGGCCTGGCGATCATCCTGCTCTCGCTGTGGCTGGGCGCCCTGTTCTACGGATTGCATTGATGAATACGACCACATCGGCGCGTGGCTGGCCCTGGGGCCTGATCGCCCTGGGGCTGTCCGTGTTGACCTGGATCGCCCTGGTGGTGGGCGTGCTGGCCTTCACGTCCGGTTTCCGGCCGCCGGGGGATGGAAACAACGGCGTGCAGGCCACGCAGTGGTGGCTGCTGGGCGCGCTGGTCACGATGGTGCTGTCCTTCCTGGGCAGCCCGGTGGCGATGGTGCTGGCCTGGCGACGGCGGCGTGGCCCCATCCTGGCAGCGATTGCCGGTGCATTGCTGGTGATGCTGGTGTCGATGATCCTGATCGTGATCGGGTCCAGTTGGGGCTGAGGCCGCCCACGCCATTTGGCAAGTGGCAGGCAGCCGGGGATAATCACGCGGCATTCGTTTTGTCGCCCCCTCTCCATACAGGTAACCGGCCCGACCATGAGTACGATCCGCAGCATCCACGCCCGTGAAATCCTCGACAGCCGTGGCAACCCCACGCTGGAAGCCGAAGTCATCCTGGAGGACGGTTCGTTCGGTCGTGCCGCGGTTCCCTCCGGCGCCTCGACCGGCACCAAGGAAGCGGTCGAGCTGCGTGACGGCGACAAGACCCGTTACCTGGGCAAGGGCGTGCGCAAGGCTGTCGACAACGTCAACACCACCATCGCCAATGCGCTGAAGGGCTTCGAAGCCACCGACCAGGCCGGCCTCGACCGTCGCCTGATCGACCTCGACGGCACCGAGAACAAAGGCCGCCTCGGCGCCAACGCGCTGCTGGGTGTTTCGATGGCCGCCGCGCACGCCGCCGCTGCATCGAACAAGCAGGCGCTGTGGCAGTACCTTGCCGCCAAGACCGGCGTGACCCCGTCGCTGCCGGTGCCGATGATGAACATCATCAACGGCGGCGCGCACGCCGACAACAACGTCGACTTCCAGGAGTTCATGGTGCTGCCGGTCGGCTTCACCTCGTTCTCCGAAGCGCTGCGCGCGGGCACCGAAATCTTCCATTCGCTGAAGTCGGTGCTGAAGGGCCACGGCCTGAGCACGGCGGTCGGCGACGAAGGCGGCTTCGCACCGGACTTCCGTAGCAACGTCGAAGCACTCGACACCATCCTCGAAGCGATCGGCAAGGCTGGCTATACCGCCGGTGAAGACGTGCTGCTGGGCCTGGACGTCGCCTCCAGCGAATTCTTCGAAAACGGCAAGTACAACCTGGTCGGCGAGAACAAGCGCCTGACCTCCGAGCAGTTCGTCGACTTCCTCGCCGACTGGGCCGCGCAGTACCCGATCATCACGATTGAAGATGGCCTGGCCGAGAACGACTGGGCCGGCTGGAAGCTGCTGACCGACCGCATCGGCAAGAAGGTGCAGCTGGTTGGCGACGACCTGTTCGTGACCAACCCGAAGATCTTCCAGGAAGGCATCGACTCGGGCACCGCCAACGCGATCCTGATCAAGGTCAACCAGATCGGCACCCTGAGCGAAACCCTGGAAGCGATCGCGATGGCCGACCGCGCCGGTTATGCCGCTGTGGTCTCGCACCGTTCGGGCGAAACCGAAGACACCACCATCGCCGACATCGCAGTCGCTACCACCGCCACCCAGATCAAGACCGGTTCGCTGTGCCGCAGCGATCGCGTGGCCAAGTACAACCAGCTGCTGCGCATCGAGGAAGCCCTCGGCGCCGGCGCGCGTTACGCCGGTCGTGACGCGTTCGTTTCGCTGAAGCGCTGAGCCGATGCGCGACTGGCGCTGGATGCTGCTGGTGCTGGCCCTGCTGCTGGGCTGGCTGCAGTACCGCTTCTGGTTCGGTCCGGGCAATTCGGGTGAAGTGATGATGCTCGAAGCCCAGGTCGCCAACCAGGAGCGGGACAATGAGGGTCTGCAGCAGCGCAACGACGCGCTCGCTGCCGAAGTGAAGGACCTCAAGGAAGGCCAGTCCGCCATCGAGGAACGCGCGCGCAGCGAGCTGGGCATGATCAAGCCTGGCGAGAAGTTCTACCGTGTGGTCGAGGATGCGCCGGTCCACCCGGCGCAGCCTGCTGCCGGCGTCACTGCCCAGGCGGGCGAACACCCGGCAGACGTGCCATGAGCGCGGCGATCTGGGTCGTTGTTCCTGCGGCCGGCCGTGGCACCCGCTTCGGTGCACCGCTGCCCAAGCAGTACCTGCAGGCGGGCGGGCAGATCCTGCTCGCCCACACGCTGGACGCGCTGCTGGCGCACCCCGCCGTGGCCGGAGCGATGGTGGTGATCGGCCAGGACGATGCCGACTGGCCGGGCTGGAATGAGTGGTCGGGCAAGCCGGTGCTGACCTGCATCGGCGGCGCGACCCGTGCCGCCTCGGTGCTGGCCGGGTTGCAGGCGCTGCCGGACACCGTGCGTGCCGATGAATTCGTGCTGGTTCACGATGCTGCACGGCCGAACCTGTCGCTGGCCGATCTCGGTCGTCTGCTTGAAGTCGGTCGTGCCGACCCGGTCGGGGCGATCCTGGCTGCGCCGGTGCGCGACACCCTCAAGCGCGCTGGCGACGACGGCGGCATCGATGGCACCGAGCCACGCGAGCGCCTGTGGCGCGCACTGACGCCGCAGCTGTTCCGCCGCCACCAGCTCAGCCGCGCGCTGTCCGACGCAGCGGCCGCCGGTGTTGACGTCACCGACGAGGCCATGGCCATGGAACGCCAGGGTCAGCGCCCGCTGCTGGTGGAAGGCAGCGAGGACAACTTCAAGGTCACCACCCCGGCCGATCTGGACCGGTTCGAATTCGTACTTTCCCGCCGCGCCGGCTGACCGTCCGCGCGGCCCTGTTGCAAGGGTTGCATCCATGAGCACCGCACCGTTCCCGCCCGTCCGCATCGGCCAGGGCTACGACGTCCATGCCTTCGGTGAAGGCGATCACATCATGCTCGGCGGCGTGAACGTGCCGCACAGCTGCGGCGTGCTCGCGCACAGCGATGGCGACGTGATCCTGCACGCCCTGTGCGATGCGATGCTCGGCGCGCTGGCGCTGGGCGATATCGGCCAGCATTTTCCGCCGAGCGACGACCGCTGGAAGGGCGCCGACAGCAGTGATTTCGTTCGCCATTGCGACAGCCTGCTGCGCGAGCGTGGCTGGCGCGTCGGCAACACCGACATCACCGTGATCTGCGAGCGGCCGAAGGTCGGTCCGCATGCGCTGGCGATGCGTGAGCGCATCGGTGGGTTGCTGCAGTTGCCGCTGGATGCGGTCAGCGTCAAGGCCACAACGTCTGAGAAGCTGGGCTTCACCGGCCGTGGCGAAGGCATCGCCGCACAGGCGGTGGTACTGCTGGTGGCGGCATGATGCCGCTGCCGTTGGCGTTTGGTGCACCGTTGCTGACGGCGCGCATCCGCACCACGCCGGACGATTTCCAGGTTGACGAACTGCCGGCCTTCGAGGCGACCGGTGAAGGCGAGCACCTGCTGCTGCATATCCGCAAGCGTGGAGCCAACACCGTGCATGTGGCCAAGCTGCTGGCCAAGTGGGCGGGCCTGCCGGAAATGGCGGTGAGCTATGCCGGGATGAAAGACCGCCACGCGGTCACCACCCAGCGTTTCAGCGTGCACCTGCCCAAGCGCATCGCGCCGGACCTGGCCGAGCTGGCCAGTGACGAGATCGAAGTGCTCGAAGCCACCTGGCACAACCGCAAGCTGCAGCGCGGTGCACTGGCCGGCAACCGCTTCAAGCTGGTACTGCGCGAGGTGCAGGGTGATGCCACGGCGATCAGCGAGCGTCTGCAGCAGATTGCCGAGCGCGGCCTGCCGAACTGGTTCGGCGAACAGCGCTTTGGCCGTGACGGCGGCAATGTGCCGGCGGCACTGGCGATGTTCGGTGGCCGCCGCATGCGCAAGGACCAGCGTTCACTTCTGCTCTCTGCAGCCCGCTCGGCGCTGTTCAACCGCGTGCTGGCCGCGCGCGTGGAGCAGGGCAACTGGGATCAGCCGCTCGATGGCGAAGTGTGGATGCTCGATGGCAGCCGCAGCGTGTTCGGACCCGAGCCGTACACCGACGTGCTGGCCGAGCGACTGGCGCGTTTCGACATCCATCCCAGCGCGCCGCTGTGGGGCGAAGGCGAGCTGCGCAGCGCCGACGCGGCACGTGAGCTGGAGCTGGCCGCGCTGGACGACGACGAGTCGAAGGCGCTGCGGGCCGGCCTGGAAGACGCGCGCCTGAAGCAGGAGCGCCGCGCGCTGCGCCTGCGCCCGGCGCTGCTGCAGCACCAGTGGCTGGCCGACGACGTGCTGGAACTATCGTTCGCGCTGCCGCCGGGCTGCTACGCCACCGCCGTGCTGCACGAACTTGGCCCGGTCGAAGACGCCTCGCAGGCCTGACAGAAAAAGGGGACGGAGGGAATTAAGTCGTTTGTGCCACAAACGACTTAATTCCCTCCGTCCCCTTTTTCATCTGCGCGCCAGCAGCACCAGCACCGCGCCGGTGCCGCCTTGTCCGGTCGGCGCCGAATGGAACGCCAGTACGTCGTTGCGCAGCCGCAGCAGGCGATCGACCAGATTCTTCAGCACCGGTGCACCGCCATCGGACTGCAGGCCCTTGCCGTGGATGATGCGCACGCAGCCATAGTCGTGTGCATGCGCTTCCAGCAGGAACTGGCGCAGCAGTGCCTCCGCCTGCGACGCAGTGGCGCCGTGCAGGTCCAGCTCGTCCTGCACCGAGTACTGGCCACGCTTGAGGCGCTGGAACAAGCGTGGTGGCAGGTTGTCGCGGCGATAGCTGGCCACGTCGCCGGCTTCCAGCGGCGTGCTGTCGCGCAGCAGCCGGGCGAATTCGCCGGCGGCTTCGGCCTCGTCACGTTCGGCCATGCGCGCGCGCGGCTTCGGCCGGGGCGCGGCAGGCGCCGGCTCGGCATCCTTGCGCAGCGGCGTCACTTCGCCGATGGCCGCACGGAACAATGCGGCCGGATCTTCGTCTTCAGGGTGCGACATGCGCACAGGGTAAACCGCCGGCGCAGCTCTGCCTATGACGGTTCGATGTCGGTCATGACCGCCGACAGGGTAGGACCGGCGGCTCGCATGCGGCACAATAGACGATGCCCTTGCAGGGTCGACGGCTTCCGCAGGGGAGTACGGCGGTCCCGCCCACACTGCACGGTGACGGAATCGAATTCTTGGAAAATCAAGCGGTTAAATCGAAGATGCGAATCCTGGTCAGTAACGACGATGGCGTCGACGCCGCAGGCATCCGGATGCTTGCTTCGGTGCTGCGCGAGGCCGGACACGAAGTCACGGTGGTCGCGCCCGACCGTGATCGCTCCGGCGCCAGCAATTCGCTGACCCTGGACCTGCCGATCCGCCTCAAGCGCATCGACCATTACACCGTCTCGGTGGCCGGCACTCCGACCGACTGCGTGCACCTGGCGCTGACCGGGCTGCTCGAGTTCGAACCGGACATTGTCGTGTCCGGCATCAACAATGCCGCCAACCTCGGCGATGACGTGATCTACTCCGGCACCGTCTCGGCGGCGATGGAAGGTCGCTTCCTCGGGCTGCCGGCGGTGGCGGTCTCGCTGGTTACCCGCAACCACGATCCGAAACATTTCGAGACCGCCGCGCGCGCTGCGGTGGAGATCGTTGCCAGGCTCAAGGCCGATCCGTTGCCGGCTGACACCATCCTCAACGTCAACGTGCCGGACCTGCCGTGGGGCGAGGTCAAGGGCTTCGAGGTCACCCGCCTCGGCAACCGCCATCGCGCCGAAGGCTGCATCGCGCAGAAAGACCCGCGCGGCAACGAGGTGTACTGGATCGGCCCGGCCGGCCGTGAGCAGGATTCCGGCCCCGGTACCGACTTCCACGCGGTGCGCACCGGGCATATCTCGATCACCCCGATCCAGGTGGACCTGACCCGCTACCAGGCACTGGAGAAAGTGGCCAGCTGGGTCGGCGGCCTCAGTGCCGCGCTGGACCAGCCGGCATGAGTCCACGCCTGCGCCTGCAACCGGAAGCCGTCGGTATCGGCATGACCTCGCAGCGTGTGCGTGACCGCCTGGTCGACCGCCTGCGCGAAGCCGGCATCGTCGACGAGCCGACCTTGAATGCGATCCGGGTGGTGCCGCGCCATCTGTTCATCGACGAGGCACTGGCCTCGCGCGCGTATGAAGACACTGCGCTGCCGATCGGCCACGGCCAGACCATCTCGCAGCCCTGGGTGGTCGCGCGGATGACCGAAGCGGTCCTCCAGATCGCACCGAAACGGGTGCTGGAAGTCGGCACCGGTTCCGGTTACCAGGCCGCCATCCTCGGTGCGCTGGGCCTGGAGGTCTACACCGTGGAGCGCATCGGTGATCTGCTGCGGCAGGCCCGCAAGCGCTTCCGTGCGCTGGGCATGAACATCCGCACCAAGCATGACGACGGTCGCGTCGGCTGGGCCGAGCACGGTCCGTTCGATGCCATCGTGGTCACTGCGGCGGCGCCGGCACTGGTCGACGCCCTGATCGAGCAACTGGCCGAGGGCGGCCGCCTGGTGGCGCCGGTCGGTGGCCCCGGGGCGCAGTCGCTGGTACAGCTGGACCGCAAGGCCGACGGCAGCATCGAACAACACGTGCTGGCGCCGGTCACGTTCGTGCCGCTGCTGTCTGGCATGCTCGACTAATCCACGGAGCAGGGTTGCATGAAGATTTTCGGGCCGCTGTACGAGCGGGCGATGAAGTGGGCGGCGCACGAACGCGCGCCGACCTACCTGACGGTGTTGAGCTTCTTCGAGGCGATCATCTTCCCGGTGATGCCGGAGGTGATGCTGGCGCCGATGTGCGTGGCCCAGCCCAAGCGCGGTTGGTGGTTCGCCACCCTGAGCCTGGCCGGCTCGATGGTCGGCGCACTGGTTGGCTACGCGCTGGGTCATTACGCCTTCGAGGCGATCAAGCCGCTGTTCGAGGCGCTGGGCATGCTGCCGGCCATCGAGCAGGGCATCACCACCGTGCAGGCGAAGATGGCCGAGTCGCCGTGGGCAGTGTTCACCTTCCTGGTGCTGGGCGGATTCATGCCCATCCCGATGAAGGTCTTCACGTGGGCATCGGGTATCGTCGGTGTACCGATGCCGCAGTACCTGTTGAGCATGCTGATCGGTCGTGGCAAGCGCGTGTTCGTGCTGGCTGCGGTCATCCGTATCGGTGGTGCGCGTGCTGAAGCGGCACTGCGTCGCTGGATTGAACCGCTGGGCTGGATCGCCACCGCGCTGGTGGTGGTGCTGATCGCCTGGCTTGTATGGAGGTCGAAGTTCGCATGAGTCCTGATCGTCTGAGCAAGGGAGTGCGCATCGGCGCGCTGGCGTTGCTGGTTTCCACCCTGGCCGCCTGCGGCACCGCCACCGTGGTTCGTCCTGGTGGTGGCAGCACCGGTGGCGGTGTGACCACGCCGAAGACCTCGGTACCCAAGCCGGGGCAGACCGTGGTGGTGCGCAAGGGCGACACCATCTATGCGCTGGCCCGCATCCATGACATCACCCCGGGCGACCTGATTGCCTGGAACAGCCTGGACAACCCCTCGACGATCTATCCGGGGCAGGTGATCCGGCTGTATCCGGCCGGTGCCAGCGGCGGCCGCGCGCCCACCACGGTGGTCACCCCGCCGCGTTCCGGTGGCAGCAGTGGCGGCAGCACCACGCCGGCCCCGGCGCCGGTCGGTCCGGTGAAGAGCAACATCGCCTGGCGCTGGCCGGCTGATGGCGCCATCGTTGGCCGCTACGTGGCTGGTGATGCGACCAAGCAGGGCGTTGACATCGCCGGCACCAGCGGCCAGGCGGTCAAGGCCACCGCCAATGGCGTGGTGGTGTATTCCGGCGCCGGTCTGGTCGGCTACGGCGAGCTGATCATCATCAAGCACAGCGACCAGTGGCTGTCGGCCTATGGCCACAACCGCAAGCGCCTGGTGAATGAAGGCCAGAGCGTGAAGGCCGGTGAGCAGATCGCCGAAATGGGCCGTACCGGTGCGAACCGCGACATGGTCCACTTCGAGATTCGCTACAACGGCAAGCCGGTCGACCCGCAGCAGTACCTGCCGGCACGCTGATCGTCAGATGCGATAGCGCCGGGCCATGCCCGGCGTTCCTGGCCTGTAGAGTCGAGCCATGCTCGACCCGGGTACCGCAGAGTGGTCATTTGCGATCTTGTGTGTCGCAGGCTCACCTTCACGGCGGACGGGATACCCGGCATTCTTGAGCGGTCCCAGTCGATCCGGTGCCCCATGCTCCGTCTTGCTTCCACTCTCGCGTTGCTCATCGTCGCGCCGCTGGCCTCCGCAGCCAGCGATCCGCGCGACGTGGTCACCCGTCTTTACGCGGCCGTCCAGGCGCCGGCTTCGGACGAAGCGACCATTCCGCCGTTGCTGGGCGATGCGCTGCGCTCAGCCATCGATGCGCAGCGCGCTTACGAGCGGACCTGTGCGGCGTTGGCCGCGCATGACGAAAAGCCGCACATGCTGGACCAGAGCCCGTATCTCATGGCGCCGGATCGGCCGGAAACGGTAAAGGTGGGGCTGCCCGCGACGAGCGGCGATGGCAGTTGGGTGTCCGTCGAAATGGCGATAGGCGACTATCGCTGGACCGACCGTGTCCTGCTGCAAAGGCAGGGCCAGGACTGGAAGGTCATGGACATCCGCTGGGGCCAGGGCGGCAACCTGATCGGGCGGCTGAAGCAGTTCTCGGCCTTCCGCTGCACCGCTTCTGGCGGCTAGCGCCGGGGCGCGCCCGACGCCTCGACTCAGCCTTCCAGAATGAAAGCGGCCGCGACCTTGCGGCCTTCGCCCGCCAGGATGTTGAAGGTGCGCGCGGCGGCCGGATTGTTCATCACTTCCAGGCCGATGCCGCGTGACAGGCAGGCAGCCATCACCACTGCCGGCGGGAATACCTGGCGGTCACCCGTGCCGAGCACGATCAGCGCCGGGTTCAGCGCCAGGATCGGCTCCAGGTCAGCCAGCTGCAGCGCGGTGGCGCTCGCTACCGGCCATTGCGTGACCAGCTGCTCCGGGGTCAGGAAGAAACTGCTGCCCAGCACCTGGTCATTCACCTTGGCCGAGCGGCCATCGGCGGCGCGCAGGCTGTAGGCGTAATCGGGCGGTTCGTGGTTCAGCTGCATGGCAGTAAGGCGATCAGCCGCGCGGCAGCACGATCTGGCGCTGTTCCTTGCTCGGGCGGTACAGCACGGCGACGTGGCCGATGCGCTGTACCAACGCGCTCTCGGTGGCTTCGACGATCTCGCCGATCATCACGTCACGGGCGTCGCGGTCTTCGGCAGCGACCTTCACCTTGACCAGCTCGTGGCGCTCCAGCACTTCGTTCAGCTCAGCGATGAAGGCCGGGGTCACGCCCTTGCCGCCGGTCTGCAGCAGGGCCTTCAGGTCGTGGGCTTGGCCGCGCAGGAAACGGGTCTGGGAAGCGGTCAGGGCGATGGACATGCAGGAAAACACGGTTGAATGGGGCGATCAGGGTATCATGAGGACCCCATCAGCCCCTATTTTCAATGGCTACCCGCAGCAAAAGCAGCCAGCGCTGGCTCAAGGAACACTTCTCCGACCCCTTCGTGAAGAAGGCCCAGGCCGAAGGCATGCGCTCGCGCGCGGCCTACAAGCTCGAAGAGCTGCTGGAACGTGACCGGTTGCTGAAGCCGCACATGGTGGTGGTCGACCTCGGCGCGGCCCCCGGCGGCTGGTCTCAGCAGGTTCGGAGACAGATCGGCGACACCGGCCGCGTGCTGGCACTGGATATCCTGGACATGCCGCCGCTGGCCGGCGTGGAGTTCCTTCATGGTGACTTCAGGGAAGAAGCCGTTCTATCGCAGTTTGAAGCCATGCTCGGGGATCAGCCGGTAGACCTTGTGCTGTCGGACATGGCCCCCAATAAGAGTGGTGTAGGCGCGGTCGACCAGCCGCGGATGATGCACCTGGCGGAGCTGGCCCTGGATTTTGCCGACAACCACCTGAAGACCGGTGGGGCATTCCTGATCAAGCTGTTCCAGGGCGAGGGCTTTGACGACTACGTGCGCGACATGCGCCGCCGGTACGACAAGGTCTCCATCCGCAAGCCGGAAGCCTCGCGCAAGCGCTCTCCCGAGGTGTATGCCTTGGGTCAGGGAAAACGCGCCCACATGAAGTAAGCTCGCAACGTACGCAAGTTCGACCCCAACGCAACGCCAGCACTGAGAGGAACACCGGAGCCAATGAGGATGAACGACTTGACCAAGAACCTCCTGCTATGGGTGGTCGTCGCCGTCGTGCTGATGGTGGTCTTCCAGAGCTTCTCGCCGAAGTCCTCCGGGGCCGGCGCGCAGGGCGCGTCGTACTCGCAGTTCCTGGACCAGGTGGACAGCGGCAACGTGCAGAAGGTCGCCTTTGGCGGCGACATGCGCGGCGGCACCAGCCAGCTGACCTACACCACCCGCGGTGGGCAGTCGTCCACCATCACCGCACCGTTCGATCGTGACCTGATCAACGTGCTGCGTACCAAGAACGTGGAGATCGTGCAGGAGGAGCCGTCCAGCGGCATTTCCCTCGGCGCGATCCTGATGAATTTCCTGCCGGTCATCCTGATCATCGGCTTCTGGTTGTTCATCATGCGCCAGATGCAGGGCGGTGGCGGCGGTGCCAAGGGCGCGATGTCCTTCGGCAAGTCGCGCGCCAAGCTGCAGGGCGAAGACCAGATCAAGGTCACCTTCGCCGACGTCGCTGGCTGTGACGAGGCCAAGGAAGAAGTGGGCGAGCTGGTCGACTTCCTGCGCGACCCCTCCAAGTTCACCAAGCTGGGCGGCAAGATTCCGCGCGGCGTGCTGATGGTCGGCCCGCCGGGTACCGGCAAGACGCTGCTGGCCAAGGCCATCGCCGGCGAAGCCAAGGTGCCGTTCTTCTCGATCTCCGGTTCGGACTTCGTGGAAATGTTCGTCGGCGTCGGCGCCAGCCGCGTGCGCGACATGTTCGAGCAGGCCAAGAAGCACGCCCCCTGCATCATCTTCATCGACGAAATCGACGCCGTCGGTCGTCACCGTGGCGCCGGCCTGGGCGGCGGTCATGACGAGCGCGAGCAGACCCTGAACCAGCTGCTGGTCGAGATGGACGGTTTTGAAGGTGGCGAAGGCGTGATCGTGATCGCTGCGACCAACCGTCCGGACGTGCTGGATCCGGCGCTGCTGCGCCCGGGCCGTTTCGATCGCCAGGTCGTGGTCGGCCTGCCGGACGTGAAGGGTCGCGAGCACATCCTGAAGGTGCATATGCGTAAGCTGCCGCTGGCCGACGACGTCGAGCCGATGGTGATCGCGCGTGGTACCCCGGGCTTCTCCGGCGCCGACCTGGCCAACCTCTGCAACGAGGCTGCCCTGTTCGCCGCGCGTGGCAACGAGAAGGAGGTCCGCATGGACCACTTCGACCGTGCCCGCGACAAGATCCTGATGGGTGCCGAGCGCCGCTCGATGGCCATGAGCGAGGAGGAGAAGACCCTCACCGCCTACCACGAAGCCGGCCACGCCATCGTCGGCCGTCTGGTGCCCGAGCATGACCCGGTCTACAAGGTCACCATCATTCCGCGCGGCCGTGCGCTGGGTGTGACCATGTACCTGCCGGAAGGCGACAAGTACTCGATGAACCGCGTGGCGATCAAGTCGCAGCTGTGCTCGCTGTACGGTGGCCGCGTGGCCGAAGAGCTGATCTTCGGTGCCGACAAGGTCACCACCGGCGCCTCCAACGACATCGAGCGCGCCACCAAGATGGCCCGCAACATGGTCACCAAGTGGGGCCTGTCCGACCAGCTCGGCCCGATCGCCTATGGCGAAGAGGACGACGAGGTGTTCCTGGGCCGTTCGGTCACCCAGCACAAGAGCGTGTCCAACGACACCGCGCGCCGCATCGACGAGGAAGTGCGCAACATCCTCGACGAGGCTTACGCACGCACCACCGAGCTGATGACGGCCAACCTGGACAAGCTGCACGCGATGTCCCAGCTGCTGCTGCAGTACGAGACCATCGACGCGCCGCAGATCGACGCCATCATGGAAGGCCGCGATCCGCCGCCGCCGGCCGGTTGGAACAAGTCGAACAAGGACGGCGGCAACGACAAGGGCGGCGACGCCCGTCCGCTGCCGCCGATCGCAGGACCGGCCGAATCGCACTGACGGCCCGCTGCACGTGACACCAGACGAGGCCGGGGCAACCCGGCTTCGTCGTTTCCGGGCCACTGGCCCATCCCGAAGAACTGATCTGACGCTGGAGCCCGCATGTCCGCCCCGAAGCCCGAACCGATTTCCCACACCGCCGAAATGGTCATCGCCACCGTGGTCGGCGTGGGTGTGGGCCTGGGGGCCGACAATCTGCTGCTGGGCTGCGTGGTGGGTATCGGTGTCGGCATCGTGCTGAGCATCGTCAGGACCCTGTACGTGGACCGCAAGCGCCGCCGCCGTTAAGAGTGTCGGCAGGGCTGCGCCCTGCACCCGCGGTAGTGCCGGCCGCTGGCCGGCAACCTCAGCAGCAACAGCAACAGCGGGCTTTCCGTAGGATGGCGGGGCGGTGTCGGAGTGCGGGGACGCTGCAAGTACGTCCCCGTAAGCTTGGCAGCCGCTTGCTCGCGTGCGCATTCCTGCGCACACGGCAAGACCGGGGTTGGGCGTCCTGCCCAACCCGCCCGAGGC
>NZ_JAWJTG010000024.1:0-72749 GCF_032911605.1 Stenotrophomonas mexicanensis | reverse complement strand
CTCAGCGCCGTTCCCGTGTGCTGCGAAGTTTCCTTCGTAGCGAGCCGCCCATTATGCCAGACTTTTTCAGTCCGTCAACACCTTCGTTCGATCATCTCGTTCGGCGGTGGTGGGCGCCCTATTGTCGCTGAAGCCCCTTGGTGGCGACCCCTGCGACGGGGGAGGAGAAGTATGTCCCCATTCGCATCATTTGTGAAGGGGGTGTGGCGATTTTTTTCAACGGATGTTGCATCCGTTCATCCATCGCGCTGCGGTAGGAACCCACGAAGCGCAGCCAAGCGTGGGCTTGGCTCTACAAGAGCATAAGGAAGGGCCGGCTGCGCCGGCCCTTCCCTGGTGTCAGGCAGCGACCAGGCGCACGCGGGCGAAGGTGCGCTTGCCGACCTGTAGCAGGCCTTCGAAGCCCGGCTGCAGCACCTGCTGGCCGTCTTCGACCACTTCACCGTCCACCTTGACCGCACGCTCCTTGAGCTTGCGGTTGGCTTCGGAGTTGCTCGGGGTCAGGCCGGCCGCGGTCAGCAGTGCGGCGATACGCAGGCCTTCGGCCGGGATCGCCACGTCCTGCAGCGGCAGCTGGGTGATGTCGCCCTGCCCGGTCACCGCCGCTTCCCAGCCGGCAATGGCCTGCTCGGCCGCCGCGGCGTCGTGGAAGCGGGTGGCCAGTTCACGTGCCAGGCGCAGCTTGACCACGCGCGGGTTCAGGCCGCCATTGGCCACCTGCTCGCGCAGCTGCAGGGCTTCGGCCTGGCTGATGTCGAAGGACAGCAGCTCGATCCAGCGCCACATCAGGGTGTCGTCCACCTTCATGGTCTTGGTGACGATGTCGATGGCCGGTTCGCTGATACCAATGTAGTTGCCCAGCGACTTGGACATCTTGTTGACGCCGTCCAGGCCTTCCAGCAGCGGCATGGTCAGCACCACCTGCGGCTTCTGGCCGTGGTGCTCCTGCAGGCCGCGGCCCATCAACAGGTTGAACTTCTGGTCGGTGCCGCCGAGTTCGACGTCGGCTTCCAGGGCCACCGAGTCGTAACCCTGCACCAGCGGGTACAGGAACTCGTGGATGGCGATGGACTGCTGGGCGGCGTAGCGCTTGGCGAAATCGTCACGCTCGAGCATGCGCGCCACGGTGTGCTGGCCGGCCAGGCGGATCATGTCGGCCGCGCCCATCTTGCCGAACCACTCCGAGTTGAAGCGGACTTCGGTACGGCTGCGGTCCAGCACCTTGAATACCTGCTCTTCATAGGTACGGGCATTGGCCAGCACGTCGTCCTTGCTGAGCGGCTTGCGGGTCAGGCTCTTGCCTGACGGATCGCCGATCATGCCGGTGAAGTCGCCGATCAGGAAAATGACCTGGTGGCCGAGGTCCTGGAACTGGCGCATCTTGTTCAGCAGCACCGTATGGCCCAGGTGCAGGTCCGGTGCGGTGGGGTCGAAGCCGGCCTTGATCCGCAGCGGGCGGCCTTCCTGCAGGCGCGCACGCAGATCCTCGAGCTTGAGGATCTCGTCGGCACCACGGCCGATCAGGGCAAGGGCTTCTTCAATCGAGGACACGTGACTACTCCCGGCAACGCCGATTCTTGTGTGGGGTGTTAAAGCAAAGTTAACCCGATTGGCTTCACAAAAGCCAATGGGCACAAGGGTTTGACGCGGTTTTCTCAGGTGTCTATGGTAACCGGCGATCAGGCCCGCGCTCCCGGGCTGCCAGGAAAAAACCGCCGATGCACAATTCCGAACAAGGGCGCGCACGCAAGCAGCGCTTCCAGGAACGCCTCCACGTCCTGCACGACAACGCCCTGCATCGGAAGCTCAGGCAACATCTTCCCGCCGCCTTCAATGAGCGCTGGACCCGCCGTCATTGGATGCATGCCAGCCTGTTCGCGACCATCGGCGCCTTGGTGGCGACCATCGTCCCGGGTTTCTCGCACACCATCGACGCGCCCTTCGCCGACAGCCACACCAGCCTGGCGCTGCCGTTGCCGCCGCTGACCATGGCCCGCCAGCAGCAGGTGCCCGGAGACAGCTGGCAGGTGCTGCGGGTGCAGCGCGGCCAGACCCTGAGCGACCTGTTCGACAAGGCCGGCATTCCGGCCACCACCCTGCACCGGGTACTGGACCACCCAGGTGCACGTGAGGCGCTGACCAAGCTGCGCCCGGGTGCCGAGATCGCCTTCGACATGCCGCTGTCCGGTGACCTGCGCAGCATCCGCTTCGACCGCGATGCCGACAACCGGGTGGAACTGAGCCTGGCCGGCGATGACATCAAGGAGAAGGTGACCAAACGCGAGACCTCCACGCGCACGGTGGTCACCAGCGGCGAGATCACCAGCTCGCTGTATGCCGCGGCCAGGCGCGCCGGGCTGTCGCCGTCGGCGATCGCGACGATGACCGACGACATCTTCAAGTACGACATCGACTTCTCGAAGGACCTGCAGCCGGGCGACCGCTTCAGCGTGGTGATGGATGAAACCTGGCGCGAAGGCGAGAAGGTGGACACCAGCAAGATCCTGGCGGCGACCTTCACTACCGGTGGCAAGACCTATTCCGGCTTCCGCTTCGACCGCAACGGCAAGTCCGAGTACTACGACATCAACGGCCGTTCGCTGAAGAAGAGCTTCATCCGCATGCCGATCCCGTTCGCACGGCTGAGCTCGACCTTTGGCGCGCGCAAGCACCCGGTGCTGGGCAAGATGCGCATGCACAAGGGCGTGGACTACGCCGCGCGCACCGGTACCCCGATCATGGCCGCCGGCGACGCCCGCGTGCAGTTCGCCGGGGTGCAGCGCGGCTACGGCAACGTGGTGATCCTCGACCACGGCCGCGGCCACACCACCCTGTACGGCCACATGTCGCGCTTTGCGAACATCAAGACCGGCCAGCGCGTGGCCCAGGGCACGGTGATCGGCTATGTCGGCTCGACCGGCCTGGCGACCGGCCCGCACCTGCACTACGAATTCCGCGTCAACGGCGAGCACCGCAACCCGCTGACCGTGACCATGCCGCCGCCGGAGCCGCTGAAGGGCGCCGAGCTGGTCGCCTTCCGCGCGCAGACCGCACCGGCGATGGCGCGCATCCAGGGCATGGAGAAGCTGATCTACGCCGACGCCAGCCCGGCACCGACCAGCCGCGACGAGGCCGCCCCCGAGGTTGCCAGCGCCAAGGACAAACAGGCAACCGGCCGCAAGCGCGGCTGAGCCCCTGCGTTGACGAAGAAGGACGCGGCAGCCCAAGCTTGCCGCGTCCTTTTTTTATGCCTGCCATGAACACAACTGTCGACGCTGACGCCCCCCTGTACCTTGGCCTGATGTCGGGCACCAGCGCCGATGGCATCGATGCCGCGCTGGTGCAGTTCCCCAGCGGCGCTGGCTGCCGCTTCGTGCATGGCCTGACCGCCCGCTGGGAGCCGGTGCTGCGGGCGCGGCTGGTGGCACTGGGCGAAGGGGGCCCGCTGGACTCGCTGGAGGAGCTGGGCGAACTGGACGCGCGGATCGCGATCAGCTTCGCTGAAGCCGCCAATCAACTGCTGGCCGAGGCCGGTGTGGACCGCAGCCAGGTCCGCGCGATCGGCTCGCACGGCCAGACCGTGCGCCATCGTCCGCTGGCCAATCCGGCCTTCACCGTACAGCTGGGCGACGGCAACCGCATCGCCGAGCTGACCGGGATCACCACGGTGTGTGATTTCCGCCGCCGCGACGTGGCAGCCGGAGGCCATGGTGCGCCGCTGATGCCGGCCTTCCACCTCGGCATGCTGGGCACGGCTGATGAAGACCGCGCCGTGCTCAACCTGGGCGGGATCGCCAACCTGACCCTGATCCCGCGCGAAGGCGCGGTGCGTGGCTTCGATACCGGCCCGGCCAACGCGCTGATGGATGCCTGGTGCCAGCGCCACACCGGCCGCACCTTTGATGCCGACGGCGCGTATGCCGCCAGTGGCGCGGTGGACGAGAGCCTGCTGGCGGGTTGGCGTTCGGAGCCGTGGTTCGCGCTGCCGCCGCCGAAGAGCACCGGCCGCGAACAGTTCCACCTGGCCTGGGCCGAGGCCCACATGGGCGAAGACCAGTACGCTGCCGCCGATGTGCAGGCCACCCTGCTGGAGCTGACCGTGGCAACGGTGGCCGATGCGCTGCTGGCGCAGCAGCCGCAGACCCGGCGCCTGCTGGTCTGCGGCGGCGGGGTGCGCAACCGGCAGCTGATGAAGCGGCTGGCTGCACGGCTGCCGGGGGTGCAGGTGGAGTCCAGCGCGGTGCATGGGCTGGACCCGGAGTACGTGGAAGCGATGGGCTTCGCCTGGCTGGCGCAGCGGACGATGGACGGGCTGGCCGGCAACCTACCGGGCGTGACCGGGGCAACGGGGCCGCGGATCCTGGGGGCGATCCACCTGGCGTGAGGTGGTCATCCACGCATGGCGTGGATCTACCGGGAACGGCGGTCGAGCGTGGCTCGACGCTACATGGGCACTAATCGAAGCCCTGCCCTGCGGGCAGGGCCTGCAGGGCGGCGATGGCGTCGGAGAGCGCGTTCACTTCGGGATCGCCGAAGCCGGAGCGGACCTCCAGTTCACTGCTGAACAGGCCCTGCTCCAGCAAGGCGGCGCAGGTCTGTTCGTGGGTCCAGCCGCGGGCAACCGCGACACGTCGGATACGTTCCAGCAGCAGCGGGTCCAGGTCCCGCAGCACAACGTCGGCCATGCTCACTTCCCCGTTCGCAAGGCACCGCCCCCTCGGCGCGTCGGGGGCGATGATCCCGCAGACCGGGCGGGCAGGCAATCAGGCGACCGGCGGTGGCCCGCGGTCGGCGATGCGCGGCCACAGCCAGGCCAGCAGCAGCAGGGTCGGCACCACGGTGACCGAGCTGAGAATGAAGAACGTGCTGTAGGACGTGGCTTCGACGATGTAGCCGGAGACACCGCCGACGAACTTGCCGGGCAGGTTGGCCAGCGAGACCAGCAGCGCGTACTGGGTTGCGGTGAAGTTGCGGTCGGTCAGCGACGACATGAAGGCCACCAGCACGGTGCCGGCAAAGCCCTGGAACAGGTTGTCGGCACTGAGCGCGGCATAGAATGCCCACAGCTTGCCTGGGTTGTGCGCCATCAGCAGGAAGGCCAGGTTGGACAGCGCCACGCCCAGTGCGGCCACCAGCAGCATGCGGCGGAAGCCGAACGCGGCCACTGCGATACCGCCCAGGAAAGCACCGCCGATTCCCATCCACACGCCGAACAGCTTGGAGACGGTGGCGATGTCGGCCTTGTCAAACCCCGAATCAAGATAGAACGGACCGGCCATCACACCAATGACCTGATCGGGGAACTTGAAGAACCCGACAAATGCGAGCAGCGCCAGCGCCAGTGCCACACCATTGCGGCTGAAGAAGCTGGAAATGGGTTGGACGAAGGCTTCGGCAATGTCGATGCGGCGCTGCACCGCGGTGGCCGGGCGCTCTGGTTCGGCACACAGCAGGGTGGTGACGATCGGCAGCAGCATCAGCGCGGCCATCGCCAGGTAGGCGACGATCCAACCTTCGAACTGAGCCAGGTACAGCGCACCAGCGCCGGCCAGAATCAGGCCGATCCGGTAACCCAGCGTATAGGTTGCGGCCAGCGCGGCCTGCGCAGACTGCGGCGCGATCTCGATGCGATAGGCATCGACCGCGGAATCCTGGGTGGCACCGGCGAAGGAGGCCACCAGTACCCACATCACCAACGGCCAGACCCCTTGCTCGGGCCGCACGAAGGCCAACGCAACCAGGGCCACCAGCACAACGACCTGCGATACCAGCAACCATGAGCGGCGGCGTCCAAGCCCGCCCAGCAGCGGGAACGCATAGCGGTCCAGCAACGGTGCCCACAGGAACTTGAGCAGGTAGAAGAAGCTGGCCAGGCTGATCAGGCCGATGCTGCCCAGGTCCAGGCCGACGTCGCGCAGGCGCGTGGACAGGGTCTGCGAAGCGATCAGCAGGAACGGCAGGCCGCTACCGAAGCCAAGCATGGCCATGGTCAGCGCCGACGGGGTACCGAAGGCACGCTTGATTCCTGCCCAGCCCTTATAGCTGACCGGCCTGGCAGCCTCGGTCACAGGTCGTAGTCCACGATGAACGGCGCGTGGTCGGAGAAGCGCTCGTCGCGGTAGATCGAGCAGCTGCGCAGGCGGTCACGCAGGCCCGGGGTGATGAACTGGTAGTCGATGCGCCAACCGACGTTGTTGGCGCGGGCAGCGCCGCGGTTGCTCCACCAGGTGTAGTCCTCGCCGGTGGGGTTGAGCAGGCGGTAGGCGTCAGCCCAGCCACGGCCGGCGGCGACATCGGTGGCCTGGCCATGGTCGGCGCACAGGGCATTGAGCCAGTCGCGCTCTTCCGGCAGGCAGCCGGAGTTCTTCTGGTTGGACTTCCAGTTCTTGATGTCCAGCGCCGAACGCACGATGTTCCAGTCGCCGCACAGCACGTAGTCGCGGCCGCTGCGCGCCCATTCCTCGAGGATCGGCCGCAGCCATTCCATCACTTCGAACTTGAAGCCCTGGCGCAGGTCGCCCGAGCTGCCGGACGGGATATAGAAGGAGACCACGCTGAGGTTGCCGTAGCGCGCCTCGATGTAGCGGCCTTCGTCGTCGAACGGGGCCCAGCCCAGCGAGGTGATCACCTGGTCCGGCTCGCGCTTGCTGTAGATCGCCACGCCGCTGTAGCCCTTCTTGGTGATGGCGTCGCGGTAGAAGCAGTGGTGGCCGTCCGGGCGGAACATCGGGTCGGTCAGCTGGTCTTCCTGGGCCTTGGTCTCCTGGATGCACAGGACGTCGGCGTCCTGGGACCGGAACCAGTCGAGGAAGCCCTTGGTTGCGGCGGAGCGGATGCCATTGGCGTTGAAACTGATGATGCGCATGCGGGGGACCTGCGGCGGGAAACCGGGCAAGCATACCGGTTGCCCGCGGGGCTGCGCAGTCCGCCAGGCCGGGCCGCGACACCCTTCACAGGGCCCCGGACGAGCGCGAAACGCCCAGCTGGATTAGGATTTGTGCTCCAAATGAAGATGAATCGAGTTTTGATGAGCGACCACCGCCACCGTTTCCTGCAGCTGGCCCTGACCGCCGACGCCTTGCGCTTCGGCCAGTTCACCCTCAAGTCCGGCCGGCTGAGCCCCTATTTCTTCAACGCCGGTCGTTTCGACTCCGGTTCGCTGCTGTCGCAGCTCGGCGCCTGCTACGCCGATGCCATCGATGCCACCGGGATCAAGTACGACGTGGTGTTCGGCCCGGCCTACAAGGGCATTCCGCTGGCCACCGCGATGGCCTGCGAGCTGGCCCAGCGTGGCCGCGACCTGCCGCTGTCGTTCAACCGCAAGGAAGCCAAGGACCATGGCGAAGGCGGCCAGCTGATCGGCGCCGACATGAATGGCAAGCGCGTGCTGATCGTCGACGACGTGATCACCGCTGGCACCGCGATCCGTGAAGCGCTGGGCATCATCCGCGCCGCCGGTGGCACCCCGGCCGGCATCGTGGTGGCGCTGGACCGCCAGGAGATCGCTTCGGAAACCGATCGCCGTTCGGCGGCACAGTCGGTGGCCGAGGAAGCCGGCATTCCGGTGATCGCCGTGGCATCGCTGGCCGATCTGCTTGATTTCGCCTCCGGCAACCCGGAACTTGTGGGTTACCGGCAGCCGCTGGAAGCCTACCGGGCCCAGTACGGCGTCCGTTCGATCCGCTGACCGACCCAGGGGAAAGGTCATGTCCCGAGTTCCTGCTGTCCTCTTTGCCGGCCTGCTGCTGGCCGTGCCGTTCACCGTACTGGCGCAGTCGCGCGACAGCGGCAAGACGGAAAAGAAGCTGTACTGCTGGAACGAGGGCAAGGAGCGGATCTGCAGTGATTCGCTGCCGGCCGATGCGGTCAACCATGCCCGCGAGGAGTTCAACGCGAAGAGCGGCCTGCGCAATGCGCAGGTCCAGCGCGCGTTGACCGACGAAGAGCGCGCCGCCGCCAGCACGGAGGCGGCGCAGCAGCAGCTGGACCTGATGGCCGCGCAGACCCGCCAGCGCACCGAGCAGGCGATGCTGACCACCTATGGCAGCGAGGACGACCTGCGCCGGGTGTTCGCCGAGCGCCAGGAAGTGCTGGACAACAACCTGAAGACCGCCGAGTACAACGTCACCAGCCTGCGTGAGTCGCTGGTGGCGCTGCTGGCGGCCGCAGGTGACCGCGAACTGGCCGGTGGCAAGGTGGCCGACAAGCAGGCCGAGGCGATCCGCCAGCGGCACGTGCAGCTGCAGTCGCAGCAACGCCTGCAGGCCGGGTTCCTGCAGCAGCAGCAGGCGTTGAAGGCCGAGATCGACAGCACCCTGCAGCGCTATCGCGAGCTGAAGGGGCTGGTGCCGGCGAGCCAGGCTCCGGCGGGCTGACCACGCTCCCGTCGCCGGGCATGGCCCGGCGCTACCCAGGGCCTGGTTACGGATTGGACCACGGAATTTATGCACTCTTTACGCGTCGGCCCGGTCCGGCGCGTAGTGCGTTTATGGGGGGCAGGACGACGATGACGGCCTGAGGTGGAGGGGTTCCACCAGGACGCTATTGCAATGTCCCCCTGGCTGTCGTTGTTGTGTGGCGTGCTGGTGCTGGTCGCCGCCGCCTATCTTCTTTATGTCGTGCTGCGGCCCGAGTCGTTCTGAGCGGAGCCGGCCATGACTGAGATGCTTGTGATTATTGCCGCCAGCCTGCTGCTGGCGTGGCCGCTGGGCCTGTACCTGGCCCGCGCGATGCGTGGCACGCCGATGAAGGTCGACGTGCTGTTCCACTGGATCGAGAAGCCGCTGTACAGGGTGTTCGGGGTCGATCCGTCGCGCTCGATGTCCTGGCGCGGCTACGTGCTGGCCTTCGTGCTGAGCAACGTGGTGGTCGCGGTACTGACCCAGGCGGTGTTCATGACCCAGGCCTGGCTGCCACTTAATCCGGACCAGATCCCGAACATGCGCTGGGACACCGCGCTGCACACGATGATCTCGTTCCTGACCAACACCAACCAGCAGCACTATTCGGGCCAGGCGCAGCTGTCCTACCTCTCGCAGATGACCGGCATCACCGGCCTGCAGGTGGTGACGCCGATGATGGGCCTGGCGCTGGCAGTGGCGACGCTGCGCGCGTTGTTCTCGCGTGCGCCGCAGGCGGCGGCGACGGGTACCGGCGATGACCGCCAGGTGGCGGTGGGCAACTACTACGTGGACGTGGTGCGCCTGTGCGTGCGCTTCCTGCTGCCGCTATGCCTGGTGTGGACCCTGCTGCTGACCAGCCAGGGCGTGCCGTCGACGATGACCGGTGGGCCGCAGGCCACGCCGATCGACGCCAGCGCCGGCATGGCCGAGCAGAAGCTGCCGCTGGGCCCGGTGGCGGCGATGGTCGCAGCCAAGCAGCTGGGCGCCAACGGTGGCGGCTGGTACGGCCCGAACAGCAGCTTCCCGCTGGAGAACCCGACCCCGCTGTCGAACGCGCTGGAAATCGTCGGCATCCTGCTGGTGCCGATGGCGGTGATCTTCATGATCGGTGCGTTCACCGGCCGACGTCGCTTCGGCGCCCTGGTGTTCAGCTGCATGCTGGGCATGTCGCTGCTTTCCACCGGCGCGATGATGTGGAGCGAAGGACATAGCGCCAGCGCCGCCACGCCGCTGCTGATGGAAGGCAAGGAAGTGCGTTTCGGCGCCGACGGCACCGCGCTGTGGGCGGCGGTGACCACCCAGGTCTCCAACGGCTCGGTGAACGGCATGCACGATTCGCTGGCGCCGCTGAGCGGTGGCATCGCGATGGTCAACATGCTGGTCAGCGCGATCTGGGGCGGCATCGGCTGTGGCCTGCAGCAGTTCATCGTGTACCTGCTGCTGGGTGTGTTCCTGGCCGGGTTGATGACCGGGCGTACGCCGGAACTGTTCGGCCGCAAGCTGGAGACGCCACAGGTGCGCCTGCTGGCCCTGCTGGTGCTGCTGCAGCCGATCACCCTGCTGGTGTTCACTGCGATCACCCTGGCCGTACCCGGCCTGGCGGGCACCTCCAACCCCGGCTTCCATGGCATCAGCCAGGTCTTCTACGAGTACGTCTCGGCCTACGCCAACAACGGCTCGGGCTTCGAAGGGCTGGGCGACGCCACGCTGTGGTGGAACCTGAGCTGCTCGCTGGTACTGCTGCTGGGCCGCTTCCCGCTGCTGATCATTCCGCTGGTGGTGGCCGCACAGCTGGCTGCCAAGCGCCAGGCCCCGGAGTCTGCCGGCAGCCTGCAGATCGAAACCCCGACCTTCGCCCTGACCCTGGTCTCGGTGATCGTCATCCTGACCGTGCTGCAGTTCATGCCGGCGCTGGTACTCGGCCCGATCGCCGACCACCTGAGCCTGGGACTGCACTAAGGACACCCTGATGAGTACCCAAGCAAGCTCAACCCGTAATACCCATGCAGCGCGACCTGCCCTGCTCGATGGCGCCGGCTTTCGCCGTGCGCTGATCGAAGCGGTGCGCAAGCTGTCGCCGATGCACCTGGTACGCAGCCCGGTGATGGCGGTGGTGATGGCTGGCACGATCGTGGCGGCCATCGTCACCCTGACCGGCAACGCGCCGCTGGGCTTCGGCCTGGCGGTGACCGCGATCCTGCTGGTGACTGTGCTGTTCGGCAACTTCGCCGAAGCCGTGGCCGAAGCGCGCGGCCGTGGCCAGGCCGCGTCGCTGCGGCGTGCCCGCCAGGACCTGGTGGCACGCCGGCTGGCGGCGCCGCAGCCAGGCGCCGCCGAAACCCAGGTGCCGGCCGCCGAGCTGCGCCCCGGCGACCACGTGATCGTCAGTGCCGGTGAGCTGGTGCCGGCCGATGGCGAGATCGTGCAGGGCCTGGCCACCATCAACGAAGCGGCGGTGACCGGCGAATCGGCACCGGTGCTGCGCGAGGCCGGTACCGACCGTTCCGGCGTGATCGGCGGCACCAAGGTGCTGTCCGACCAGATCATCGTGCGGGTGACCGCCGAGCCGGGCCACAGCTTCCTGGACCGGATGATCGCGCTGGTGGAAGGTGCCAACCGCCAGAAGACCCCCAACGAGATCGCGCTGACCCTGCTGCTGGCGGCGATGACACTGACCTTCCTGGTGGTGGTGGCGACGCTGCCGGCGATCGGCGCGGCCGTGGGCGTGCAGGTCGACCCGCTGCTGCTGATCGCGCTGCTGGTGTGCCTGATCCCGACCACCATCGGTGGCCTGCTGCCGGCCATCGGCATCGCCGGCATGAACCGTGCGCTGGCCGCCAACGTGCTGGCCAAATCGGGCAAGGCGGTGGAAGTGGCCGGCGACGTGGACGTGCTGCTGCTGGACAAGACCGGCACCATCACCTACGGCGACCGCCAGGCCAGCCACTTCCATCCGTTGGCCGGTATCGATGCCAGCCAGCTGCGTGAAGCGGCGCTGCTGTCTTCGCTGGCCGACCCGACCCCGGAAGGCAAGTCGATCGTGCGCCTGGCGCGCGAACAGGGCTGCGCCACCGCCGAACCGGACCATGCCGACTACCTGGCCTTCACTGCCCAGACCCGCATGTCCGGCGTGGACCTGGAACATGGGCGGCAGATCCGCAAGGGCGCCGCCGATGCGATCCGCACCCACGTGCAGGCGCTGGGCGGCAACGTGCCGGCGGAACTGGCCGGTCGCGTCGAACAGGTCGCACGCAACGGTGCCACCCCGCTGGTGGTGGCCGAGGGCCGCCACGTGCTGGGCGTGATCGAGCTGTCGGACGTGGTCAAGCACGGCATGCGCGAGAAGTTCGCGCAGCTGCGGGCGATGGGCATCCGCACGGTGATGATCACCGGCGACAACCCGCTGACCGCCGCCGCGATCGCTGCCGAGGCCGGCGTCGATGACTACATCGCCGAGGCGCGCCCGGAAGACAAGCTGGCACGCATCCGCCAGGAGCAGGCCGGTGGCCGCCTGGTGGCGATGGTCGGCGATGGCACCAATGACGCGCCGGCGCTGGCGCAGGCCGACATCGGTCTGGCGATGAACTCCGGTACGCAGGCGGCGAAGGAGGCCGGCAACATGGTCGACCTCGATTCGGACCCGGCCAAGCTGCTGGCGGTGGTGGAAGTGGGCAAGCAGCAGCTGATCACCCGCGGCGCGCTGACCACCTTCTCGCTGGCCAACGACGTCTCCAAGTACTTCGCGATCCTGCCGGCGCTGTTCGCCGCGGCCGTTCCGACCATGGCCGCCTTGAACGTGATGCAGCTGTCGAGCCCGCGCAACGCGGTGCTGGCAGCGCTGATCTTCAACGCTCTGGTGATTCCCGCCCTGATCCCGCTAGCCCTGCGTGGCGTGCGCTTCCGCCCGGCCACTGCAACCGCACTGCTGCGCCGGAACATGCTGGTGTACGGCCTCGGCGGCGTGCTGCTGCCGTTCGCAGCGATCAAGGCGATCGACCTTCTTCTTGTCCTGGTATTCGGCGCATGAACCGTACTGCTTCCACCTCCACCTCCCTGTCCCGCGAAGCAAAAGCCGAGGCCCGCGTGGCCAGCCTGCAGGATGGCGCCAGCTGGCGCCCGGCGATCGGCCTGGGCCTGGCCACACTGCTGCTGGCTGGCGCGGTCTACGCCGGTATCGCAACCGGTTTTGCCGGCCTGGCGTACCCGACCCAGGCCGAAGGCAGCCTGCTGCGCGATGGCAACGGCCAGGTTCGCGGCTCGGCGTGGCTGTCGCAGCCTTTCACGGGTGACGGCTATTTCCAGGCGCGTCCGTCGGCGGCCAACTATGACCCGATGGCCGCCGCCGGTTCCAACATGGCGCGCAGCAACCCGGCGCTGGCCGAGCGTGTTGCCGCCAGCACGGCTGCAGTGGCCGCGCGCGAAGGTGTCGCCCCGGCGCAGGTACCCGCGGACCTGGTCACCCAGTCCGCCGGTGGCCTGGATCCGCAGCTGTCGCCGGCCGCGGCGCAGCTGCAGGTGACACGCGTGGCGCGCGCCCGTGGCCTGCCGGTGGAACGCGTGCAGGCACTGGTGCAGGCGCATACCGAAGGTCGCCAGTGGGGCCTGTTCGGCCAGCCGCGGGTGAACGTGGTGACGCTGAACTTCGCGCTGGACCACGCGGCCAAGTCACCGTGATACCGGCCTGCACCGGCTGCGCGCACAATGGCGGCCATGACAGCGGCACCCATGACTGATGCACGAACCCGCCAGGCCGATGCCCTGGTTGAAGGCCTGCAGCGCGAAGCCGGCGGCAAGCTGACCGTGTTCCTCGGTGCGGCGCCGGGCGTGGGCAAGACCTACACCATGCTGACCCGCGCACAGGAACAGCTGCGCCGCGGTGTCGACCTGGTGGTGGGCCTGGTGGAAACCCATGGCCGCGCCGATACCCAGGCGCTGCTGGAGGGCCTGCCACAGCTGCCGCTGAAGGCAGTGGCCTATCACGGCCACATCCTGCAGGAGATGGATCTGGATGCCGTGCTCACACGGCATCCTGCGCTGGTGCTGGTGGACGAACTGGCCCACCGCAATGCGCCGGGCAGCCGCCATGAGCGGCGCTGGCAGGATGTGATGGAGCTGCTGGACGCCGGCATCGACGTCTGGACCACGGTCAACATCCAGCATCTGGAAAGCCTCAATGATGTGGTGATGCGCATCACCGGCGTGCGCGTGAGCGAGACCGTGCCCGATGTCGTGCTCGACCGCCTGCACGACATCGTGCTGGTTGACCTGCCGCCGCGCGAGCTGATCGCGCGCCTGCAGCAGGGCAAGGTCTATGTGCCGGAACAGGCCGCGCAGGCGCTGCAGGCGTTCTTCTCGCCGGCCAACCTGACCGCACTGCGCGAACTTGCAATGCAGGAGGCCGCCGATCGCGTCGACAGCAGCCTGCGTGAGGCACGCGCTGCCCGTGGCGAGAGCAACCTGCCGCTGCGCCGCGGCGTGCTGGTGGCGATCGACGGCGGCGGCCAGAGTGAATACCTGGTGCGCGTGGCGCGACGCATCGCCGAACGCCGCGACGCACCATGGACCGTGGTGACCGTGCAGGGACGACGCCAGGACGAGGCGACCCAGCGCGAGATCGATGCGGCCTTCGCCCTGGCACGGCGGCTGGGCGGCGACGCCGAGCTGTTGCACGGATCGAGCATCGCCGACGCCCTGCTCGACCACGCCGCGCACAACGGCGTGTCCACCCTGGTGCTGGGGCGGACCCGCGAGCGCCCGCTGGCGCGGATGTTCAACCGAACGTTGACCCAGCAGCTGATCCAGCGCGGCGCGCATTACGAGATCACCATCATCAGCACCCCGCAGGCACGTGCGCGCTCGCGCCGCGAGGGCCTGCTGCCGCCGGTGCGCGGCATCAGCTACGAACCGGCGCAGGCACTGATCGCCACCGCGTTGGCCTGTGCGGTGGCATGGCTGGCCGAACGCTGGGTGGGCATGGCCGATCTGTCGATGGTGTTCATCGTGGCGGTGGTGCTGGTCGCTGCGCGCACGCGCGCCAGCGTGGCGGTGATGGCGGCGATCCTGTGCTTCCTCGCCTACAACTTCCTGTTCATCGCGCCGCGCTTCACCTTCGCCATCGGTGCACGCCAGGGCGTGATCACCGTGTTCCTGTTCCTGGCCGCGGCACTGGTGGCCGGGCGCCTGGCCTCGCGCCTGCGCATGCAGGTGATCGCGCTGCGTGCAGCCAATCGCCATGCGCGTGCGCGCCAGCAGCTGGGCCGCCAACTGGCCAGTGCCGCCGGCAACGGCGAGGTGGCGCAGGCAGGTCGGCATGCACTGGAACAGGCGATGGACGTGCCGGCGTGGCTGCGGATCGGCGCCGATACCGCAACCGGTGGCCGCAGCCAGCCCGGCGACACCGACCTGGCCGCCGCCGACTGGGCGCTGCGCCATGGCCAGCCCAGTGGCCGCTTCACCGACACCCTGGCCGGCGCGCAGTGGTGGTTCCTGCCGTTGCTGGATGGCGAGGACCGCGCGATCGGCGTGGCCGGCCTGTATCTGCCCGGTGCACAGGCGCGCCTGCTGCCCGAGCAACGGCAGCTGGCCGAAGCAATGGTCGATGACATCGCGCAGGCTGCGCTGCGCACGCGGCTGGTGGCCGAACTGGAGCAGGCGCACGTCAGCAACGAGACCGAGCGACTGCGCTCGGCGCTGCTCTCTTCGGTGTCGCACGACCTGCGCTCGCCACTGGCGGCGATGATCGGCTCGGCCGACAGCCTGGCCAGCTATGGTGCGGCAATGGATACGGCCGATCGCCGTGCCCTGCTCGACACCATCCTGGTCGAGGGCGAACGGCTGGACCGCTACATCCAGAACCTGCTGGACATGACCCGCCTCGGCCACGAGGGATTGAAGATCAACCGCGACTGGATCGGCGTGGACGAACTGATCGGTTCGGCCGCACGGCGCCTGCAGCGCTACCAGCCGAAGGTGCGGCTTGAGCTGGACATTCCAGCCACGCTGGCGCCGATCTGGGTACACCCGGCGCTGGTCGAACAGGCGGTGTTCAACGTGATGGAAAACGCGGCCAAGTTCTCACCGCCGGATGCTGCCGTGCAGGTGCAGGCGCGTGAACTGGACGGCCAGCTGCGCATCGACGTGATCGATGCCGGCCCCGGCATTCCCGACGACGAGCGTGCGCGCATCTTCGACATGTTCTACAGCGTTGAACGTGGCGACCGTGGCCGCCATGGCACCGGCCTGGGCCTGACCATCTGCCAGGGCATGATCGGCGCACATGGCGGCAGCGTGCAGGCGCTGCCCGGACGCGACGGTCGCGGTACCCTGATCCGCATCACCCTGCCCCTGCTCAAGCCAGCCTCCCACGATGAGCCCGACCCCGATTGATGCCAGCGTGCCGGCCGCGCGCGTGTTGGTGATCGATGATGAAACCCAGATCCGCCGGTTCCTGGACATCAGCCTGCGCGCGCAGGGCTACCAGGTGCGGCAGGCCGCCACCGGCCAGGAAGGCCTGCAGCTGGCCGCCAGCGAGGACATGGATCTGGTGATCCTGGATATCGGCCTGCCGGACATGGAAGGCCACGAGGTGCTGGAACAACTGCGGCAGTGGAGCCAGGTGCCGGTGATCATGCTGACCGTGCGTGCCGGCGAGGCGGAGAAGGTGCGTGCGCTGGATACCGGCGCGAATGACTACGTGACCAAGCCGTTCGGCACGCAGGAGCTGATGGCGCGGGTGCGGGCGCTGCTGCGCACGCGCAGCGTGCCCAGTGATGGCACGCCGCCGGTATTCGACGATGGCCACCTGCATGTGGACCTGGTCCGCCGTGAAGTGGCGCTGGATGGCGAGCCGGTAGCGTTGACCCGCAAGGAGTACGCGCTGCTGTCGCTGCTGCTGCGCAACGCCGGGCGGGTGGTGACCCAGCCACAGATCCTGCAGGAGATCTGGGGCCCGACCCACCAGCACGACACCCATTACCTGCGCATCCTGGTCGGCAAGCTGCGGCACAAGCTGGGCGATTCAGCGCTGGATTCGCGCTACCTGTTCACCGAACCGGGCGTCGGGCTGCGGTTCAAGGGGTGAAGGCGTGCCGACCAACGGTCGGCAACCACCAAAGCGAATCCGGAAGAGCATCCACGCATGGCGTGGATCTACTGTGTCGACCAAGGTCGACACCTACCAAGAGCAGTTCATTCCGTTCCGACAGATCGCAGAAATTGTCAGGGGTGGGGCGGTGTCGGAGTGCGGGGTGTCAGCCGCATGGATGCGGCTGCCAAGCCTACACGGGCGTACTTGCGGCGCCCCCGCACTCCGACACCGCCCCGCCAACCCACGGATAGCTCGCTGTTGCTGTTGCCGTTGCTTCGGCTTGAAGCAGGTGCAGGGCTGCAAGCCCTGCCGAACAACCCCCTACCTACGCGGCAGGTAGGTAACCAGTGACAGGTCGTGCCGGCTCTCCGGCACCAGCGCCACGTACTGCAGGTCCAGCAACCCGCGCGTGGGGTGGTTCAGCTTCTTCGCACCTTCGTCGAACCGGCGCACGTCGTGCTCCGGCCACCACTGGCGGAACTCCTCGCTGTGCGCGGCGATGTCCTCGGCCAGCGCCAGGAACGGGGCCTTGTCCGGCGCCTGCGCCATCGCCGCGCGGAAGCCTGCCAGCAGCCCGCGGGTCATTTCTTCCCAGTTGAGGATCAGCGTGCGGTACGGCGGGTACAGGAACATCAGCCGCAGCGTGTTGCGCTCATGCGGCGCCAGCTGGCTGTAGTCCACGAACAGGTCGGCGATGGCCGGGTTCCAAGCCAGGATGTCGTAACGGGTATTGCGCACGTAGGCCGGGATCGGCTGCATCGCTTCGACCAGCTGGCGCAGGCCATCGGTCACTGTCTCGTCGGGAGATTCCAGTGGCACACCGTAGCCGGACAGCGCGAACGCATAGGCACGCTCGTCGTCGCTCATGCGCAGTACCTGCGCCAGGCGTTCAAGGACCTCCGGCGAAGCGCGCACTTCGCGGCCCTGTTCGATCCAGGTGTACCAGCTGACGCTGACCCCGATCGCCAGCGCCACTTCCTCACGCTTCAGGCCCGGGGTACGCCGACGCCCTGCCGGGAGGCCGAGCGTGGCGGGGTCGACACGGGCACGGCAGGCCTTGAGGAAGCCGCCGAGTTCCTTGCGTTCACTTTCGCTGCGCATCATCGCCACCGCCATACCCGTTGTAGCGTCGAGCCATGCTCGACGCATCTGCCACCGCGCGAACAGCAACCGAGCATGGCTCGGCTCTACAAAAAACCGGTTCAACCACCCTCGGCGTTGCGCGCGAGGGTGACGATCTCCGCGCAGGCGCGTCGATCAGGCATCGACGCGCTTGGAGCCCACGGCCAGGCCGGCCTTCAGGCTGGCTTCGACGAATTCGTCGAGGTCGCCGTCCAGCACCTTCTGCGTATCCGAACGCTCGATGCCAGTACGCAGGTCCTTGATACGGCTCTGGTCGAGCACGTAGTTACGGATCTGGCTGCCCCAGCCGATGTCGGACTTGGTGGCTTCCACGGCGTCCTTTTCGGCGTTGCGCTTCTGGATCTCCAGCTCATACAGCTTGGCGGCCAGCATCTTCATCGCGTTGTCGCGGTTCTGGTGCTGGCTGCGGCCGGTCTGGCAGGCCACGACGATATTGGTCGGGATGTGGGTGATTCGCACCGCCGACTCGGTCTTGTTCACGTGCTGGCCACCGGCACCGGACGAACGGTACACGTCGGTACGCAGGTCGGCCGGGTTGATGGTGATGTCGATGTTGTCATCGATTTCCGGCGACACGAACACCGAGGTGAAGCTGGTGTGGCGGCGGTTGTCCGAGTCGAACGGCGACTTGCGCACCAGGCGGTGCACGCCGGTCTCGGTCTTCAGCCAGCCGTAGGCATAGTCGCCTTCCACGCGCAGCGTGGCCGACTTGATGCCGGCGACGTCGCCACCGGAGACTTCCATCAGCTCGGCCTTCCAACCGCGCGATTCACACCAGCGCAGGTACATGCGCAGCAGGATCTCGGCCCAGTCCTGGGCTTCGGTGCCACCGGCACCGGCCTGGATGTCGACGAAGGCGGCAGCATTGTCCATCTCGCCGGAGAACATGCGCTGGAACTCCAGCTTCTCCACGTGCGACTGGTGCTTGTCCAGGTCGGCGACCACGGCCAGTGCGGTGTCCTCGTCCTGCTCGGACTCAGCCAGCTCAAGCAGTTCGGTGGCATCAGCCAGGCCGTCCAGCACCGAGGCGATGCCGCCCACGGTCTTTTCCAGGCTGGAACGCTCGCGGCCCAGGTTCTGGGCGTATTCGGCGTTATTCCAGACGTCGGGGCTTTCCAGCTCCCGCGTTACTTCTTCAAGACGCTCTTTCTTGGCGTCGTAGTCAAAGATACCCCCGAAGCGACAGCACGCGATCGGTCAGATCGGTGATGCGCTGGCGGACAGGATTCAGTTCGATCATGTCGGCGGTTATGCATTCAAAAGATGACTGGTAATGATACCGCAGGCCGGGGATGCCCGGAATGAGGGCCTCACCCTGCCCCCAGCGCCTGCCGCAGCAACGGCAGCTGGCGCCGGCTGCAGGGCACTTTGGCTCCATCGGCCATGTGCAGCAGGGCCTCGCCCCCGTCCAGCGGCTCGATCGAGCGCAGCTGGCCGCGATGGATCAGCCAGCTGCGGTGCGGGCGCAGGAACTCGCCCGGATCCAGCCGCTGCTCCAGCACCGCCATGGTGATCCGCAGCGGGTAGTCGTGGCCGCGTACCCGCAGGTTCACGTAGTTCCCCGCCGCCTGGGCGTACTCCACGTCGGCAGTGGCGACCAGGAACTCCTTGCCCAGCTTGCGCACCAGGAAGTGCTGGGGGCGCTCGACCGGTTCCACCGGCGGGCCGACATCGGGCTCGGCCAGCAGGTGCGCTTCACCCTGCCGCTGGCGGCCGAACCAGGCCACGGCGTGCACGGCAATCACCAGGAGGCTGTAGGTCTGCACGTCCTTGAAGAACTCGTAGAACCACTGCGCCGGCCAGGCGCCATAGGTGTAGTGCTGGCCAATCAGGGCGAAGGCCAGCTTGCGCATCAGCACCATGGCACTGACATGCAACAGCCACCAGGCAACGCCACCCAGCACGTAGAAGCCGATCCGGCGCCGCCAGGTGTCTGCATGCAACGGCCAGCGGTGAGCGGCGGCATGCAGAAGTGCCAGCAGGCCCAGGCTGGCAAGCGCACTGCTGAACTCCTCGATCGAAGCCGCAAGGCCCGGGAATGGCTGGGCGTCCCGCAATGCCCGCATCCACTGCGCCAGCACATTGCCCGCAGCGGTACACAGGAACAGCAGCGACCAGAACACTGCAGCCATGCCCGCGCGGTTGGGACGATCTGCAACAAGGGCGGGATCGACCGCCGGATCTCCATTTTCCATGCCGCCATTGTTGCCCATCCGACCCTTTCCGCATCGGCCATTGGTCCCAACAACCCCTCCATTGGACCCTGCAAGGCTGCCATTGCACCCTATCCGCTGGCGACGCTGAGCCTTGCGGCGGAAGGTGAAGCATCCTCCTGACGCCCATTGCCATGCACCGTCGCCACGATCTGGACACCCTGCGCATCGCCGCCTTCGCGTTGCTGATCCTCTACCACGCCGCCATGGCCTATGTGGCCGGCTGGGACTTCCACCTCAAGAGCGCCTACACCGCCGAATGGCTGCAGTGGCCGATGATCGCGCTGAACCGCTGGCGCATGCCGCTGCTGTTTGCCATCAGTGGTATCGCCTTGGGCCTTTCCCTGCCAGACCACGGGCGACTGCAGCACACGGTCCGCCGTAGCTGGCGCCTGCTGCTGCCCCTGGTCTTCGGTATCGTCGCGGCGGTGTCCCTGCAGGCCTACTGCGAGGCCTTGGACAAGGGTGACGTGGCACCGGGGCTGGGCCATTTCCTGTGGCGCTACTGGCAGTTCCGGCCGTGGCCGGGCGCACACTTCAGTGGTGCCGCCTACGGCTTCACCTGGAATCATCTCTGGTACCTGGCCTACCTTCTGCCCTACACCGTACTGGCAGTCGTGCTGGCCAGCCTGCTCCGACCATTGCGCAGGGCGCTGCCGCGCTGGCAACCCGGTGATCGCCTGCTCGGCACCCTGCTGCTGGTGCTGCCGGTAGCCTGGCTGGCCTGGGCACTGCTGGTGCTGATGCCGCGTTGGCCACCCACCCATGCCCTGCTGGACGACGTGTATGTGCATGCCGAGTCGCTGCCACTGTTCCTCGGCGGCTTCCTGGCGGCACGCTGGCAGCGCGGCTGGGATCTGCTGGTGCGCGGGCGTCGCCTGACTCTGGCCCTGGCGGTGCTGGGGCTCTGCCTGGAGCTGGGCATCCGCGCGCTGGCCCGCCTGCCGCATGTGGGCGATCTGGATGCCTGGGTGCTGGCACTGCCCTGGGCCCAGACCGAACGCGTCGGCCGCGCGTTGTATACATGGTGCATGCTGCTGACGCTGTTCGGCTGGGCGCGCGTGTTACTGGACCGCCCCTGGCACGGTCTGAACTACTGCCGCGAAGCTGTGTTCAGTTGGTACATCCTGCATCAGACTGTGCTGATCGTTCTGCTGTACGCGCTGCGCCCGCTGCAGCTGGGCCCGTGGCTGGAACCTGCACTACTGGTGGCTGGCACGATAAGCGGTTGTCTGCTGATCCACGAACTGCTGATCCGACGCGTGCGCTGGCTGCGGCCGCTGTTCGGCCTACGTGCCGATCCGCCAGCGTCGCCGATTGCACGCGCCGCAACGGCGCGCTGAGTTCGGTGCCGTTGTAGAGCCGAGCCCGCGCTCGGCTGCTTCTGCCGTGAGCCGAGCATGGGCTCGGCTCCACCTTGAGGCAGTCGAGCAAGCTCGACTCTACAAAAGCCCGGGATCGATCATTTCACCTCGAACTCGCCCACCAGCACGGTCTCGGCACGATCCTTCAGCCGCATCGTGACCATCTGGTCCTTCTGCTTCGGCGTGCCCCAGTGCGTGGTCAGGCGCAGCATCAGGGTCGTCGCACCGGTCACCAGCTGCTGGCGGCTGCCGAAGTAGTTCGCCTCCACCTTGTACTTGCCGGGCTTGGCATTGCGCAGCGAGAACTGCTCGGGACCATAGCCGCCGGTGAAGTCCTGCGACATCTGCCCGCCCTGGTAGGTCAGGCGGTTGCCGTAGTACGCGCGCTCGCCGTTCGGGTCGGTCACCCAGAGGTCCATGTCGCTGTTGTCGGCATCCCACGACAGCACCACGCGCAGGTCCAGCGGCATCGCCTGCAGCAGGCGCGGGTCGATGCTGCGGGTATCCAGCCGTGGCGTGCTGCGTGCCACCAGGTTGGTCAGCTCGTCCAATGCGATCAGGGCGATGCCGTCGAAGCGATTGTCCCACGGCCGCACCACCACTTGGTACAGCGGGGCCAACGCCTGCTGCGGCTTGCCCGCAGCCGCCAGTGCCAGGCCAAGATCGCGGAAGCTCTGCGGTTCTTCCTGGCCCATCGCCAGCACCTGCTCGAACACCGGCACCGCCAGCGCGGGGGCATCCGCCTGCATCAACCGGTAGCCGAGCACACGCAGCAGGTGGCGGTTGTCCAGGTCCATCTCGGCCAGGTTCGACAGCACGCGCAGTGCAAGTTCGCGCTGGCCCTGCTCCAGCAACAGATCGGCCACATCGAGGAAGAACGCGCTGCTGTCGGCATGTGCATCGCGCTCGGCCAGGTAGCGGTCATAGAGTTGCGACGCCGGGCCCTGGCGCAGGCGTTGGGCGATGGCCGAGTCCAGCTGCCAGGCGGCAAGCTGGATGCCGAGCTCGCCCTCGTTGGCGGCAGCGGGCGCAGCGACACGACCACCAGTGACCGTGATTGAATCCAGGGCCTTGTTCGATGCGGACGCTGAGCGACGTGCACGCGCGCTGCTGGCTTCCATGCGCTGCTCGGCGGCAGCCATCGGTGCCGGCGCGGGCGGTGCCGCGGGGGCCGGCGCAGCGAGCATCGCCACCGGCGCCGAGTCCATCGCGTAATCCGCGGATGCAACTTCCAGCGCCCCGCCCTTCAACTGCGGAGGCGCTCCCTTCGGCCAGCTTCGGTTCCACCACTGCTGGCGCTCCTTCCAACGTGCCGCCACTTCATCCAGACGCCGGCGATCAGCAGCGGCGCGATCACTTACCTGCACTGCAAACCTGGCGTCGTACTCGGCGCGCAGCTTGCCCGAAGGGCGGATCGCATAGCGCAGGTAGTCCTCCAGCGTCTCCAGCACGATCAGCGAGGTGTCCGGTCCGACTAGGCCGAACTGCTGCGACAGCAGTTGCATTGCCTCGCGGTTGCCTCGGCGGTCGGCGCCGAGTTGCTGCAGACGGGCCTGCGCCCACAAGCCGGCCAGCAGTTTACCGTCGTCACTCATCTGCGTTGCCGGCAGTGCCTGCCATTCACCGCCGCCGACGCGTACCCGCATCGGCACGCCGTCCGCCGCAAGGCGAGCATGCAGCCATAGCCAGCCTTCGGCCTCGCTGCGACGATCGATCACAACATCCTGTACGCCACGGCCCGCATCCACCTGTACGTCCAACGGCGACGACAGCAGTTCCCGCGCAGCCGCGTCAACATCCTTGCCCAGCGCGACGAAGCGTCCGCCATGGGCTTCGCTCCAGCCGCGCAGGCGCACTGCATCGGTTCGCGCACCAGCACTGCTGACCGCGAACAGGCGCTGCTGCGGTGCGAGTGCTGGCAATGCTTCCGGTCCATAGGTCAGCAGGCCATCGCTGACCAGCAGGTATTCCTTCACGCTCGGTTGCGGCTGCCACTGCGCCAGCGCGCTGGCACCGTCAGGGCGTACGGCCTGCAGTGCTGCACGTAGCTCGCTCCAGTTGCCCGCACGGACACGGAAGCGACGCACCGGTTCGGCGCGGTCGCGCAGCACGGTCAACGCCACGGTGCCGTCACCCATCGCGGCGAAATAGCGATCCAGCAATGCGAACTCACGTGTGCGGTCGCGCTGACCCGAGGACCCGGAGCCGTCCCACAGCAGGCCGATTTCGCTGGGAAGCGTGCGCGGCGTGCTGCGGGGCGACACCGGCAGCTGCGCCAGCAGGTAGTGCCCGTCCTGCCAGGGCGCCACCTGCACCTGTGCCTGACGTGCTGCGGGCAGGCTCCACTGTAGCTGGGTCGGCAACTGCGCGCCCTTTCCCTGCCAGTGCAGCTGGCCCGCGTTGATGCGGAACGGAGCCGTACCTGCGGTGGCCGCTTCCGGCGCCTGCAGCTTCAGCTCAACCGATGCAGCGCCAGCGGCGAACTGCAGCGGCAGCGTCCACTGCCAGCCCTGGCCGGCGAAGGCCAGCGGTTCGCGAATCACCAGCTGCACGCGCCGGTTGCCGCCGGCCGGCAGCGGATAGATACGCAGGCGGAACTGGTTGCCGGCAGTCTGTTCCAGCAGGCCCGGGTCCACACCACGGCGTGCGATCTCTTCGAACACCTGGCGGCCGCGGTCCTTGGGCACCGGCACCGCATCGCGCAGTTCACCGTTGATGTCCAGTGCAAAGCCGCTGATCTGCTGGCCATCGGCCAGCGGGAACTGCAGCTCACCCTCCAGCACGCGCCGGTTCGGGTTGTGGAATTCGAGGGTAATCCTGGTCTGGGCGATGCCGGCCTGGACCTCGCCTTCGATGCGGGCACGCTGCAGCTGCACCGGCTGTTCGGCGGCGGGCGCAATCAACAGCGGGGTGGTGGCTTGCGGCCTGGCAATACGTGGCGACTGAGCGCCGACAGGCCCAGCCGCGAGGGCCAGCAACAACACAGCGCAGCAACGGACGAAGACCATGACAGGGCTCCAGTGGGATCGTGGACATTTGAACGCACGGACAGCCGGAATGGGGTTGGACCGTGCGCGGCTTTTCTTTGCCCCCACCCACAGGCACCATTCCTTACGCTCCCACACGCGCAAGGATGCCGATGCGATTGCCTCTGCTGGCCACTCTGTTGGCACTGGCCTGCCCCCTGACAGCGCTTGCTGCGGCTCCGGCCAAGAGTCTGTATTTCCAGCACCACGACTGGGTCGTGGCCTGTGACAACACCTTGACCTGCCGCGCCGCCGGCTACGCCACCGACGAAGACAGCACCCTGAGTGTGCTGCTCACCCGCAAGAGCGGCCCGGATCAGGCCATCCAGGGCCGCCTGACGCTGCAGCCGGAAGAAGGCCAGACCCAGCCCAAGGGCGCGCTGCATCTGCGCATCCAGCAACAGGACCTGGGTGTCCTTGCTCCCTTGAAGAGCGCGGGCAGGCACAGCTTGACGGCTGCGCAGACCAGCGCACTGCTGTCCGCATTGGTCCGCGGCGGTGGAATCAGCGTGACCGATGGCGCTGGCCATCGCTGGCCGCTGTCGGACAACGGTGCCGCAGCGGCACTGCTGAAGATCGATGAGTACCAGGGCCGCCTCGGTACGCCCGGCGCCGTGATGCGCAAGGGCAGCACGCCTGAATCCAGCGTCCCCGCCGCACTGCCGGTGCCGGTTGTGCGCAAGGCCGCCACCCTGGACTCGACTCCGGATGATCCTGCGTTTGCTCGGCTGGCCGTCTCACCCGCCCTGCGCGCGGCACTGCGTGCCACGCTGGAGGACGACAGCTGCGAAGGCCTGCAGGAAACTGATGCCGACGTTCCGCTCAGCAACTCCCCGCTGCAGGTCCGGCGCCTGGACGCGCAGCATGTGCTGGTCACGGTCCCGTGTTGGCGCGGGGCCTACAACATCGGCGATGGCTATTGGGTCGCGCGCCCGCAGGCGCCGTTCCAGGCGCAATGGGTGACCAGCGATGCGATCGACTACGCCGACGGCCAGATCAATGCCGCGCAGAAGGGCCGCGGCCTCGCTGACTGCATGTCGCACGCAACCTGGACGTGGGACGGGACGAACTTCATCGCGACGTCCGAGGTGGCACCTGGGCTATGCAGGGGCGTGCCCGGTGGCACCTGGGATCTGCCGATGCTGGTCAGCGAGGTCCGCTGACGCCACAGAAAAAGGGGACGGAGGGGATTAAGTCGCAAGTGGCAAACAAGGCACAAGCGACTTAATCCCCTCCGTCCCCTTTTTTCATGCAGGCAGGCAGTGCTCGACGATCAGCTGGATGGCGCTGCCGCCACGATAGTCATCGCAGGCCAGCCGATAGGCCAGATGCACATGACGGCCGGGTGCGTTGCCGTGCCAGCCGCCGAAATGGATCGCATTGATCGTGCCAGGCACGCCCGGCAGGCGCAGTTCCAGCTTCAGGTGGCGCTCCTTCAGTACGCGCCAGTTGGCCACTTCGAAGTGGCCGTCGAACAGCGGCTCGGGGAAGCCCTGGCCCCACGGTCCGGCAAGGCGCAACGCATCGGCGTGGCGATGGTCCAGCTCGTCGGCGGCCAGTTCGCCGTCGCTGAGAACCTGCTGCTGCAATGCCGCGGGGTCGAGCATCTCCAGCACCACGGCGATGAAGGCGGTCTTGAAGTCATCGACGTGATCCAGCCGCATGCTCAGGCCAGCCGCCATGGCATGCCCACCGAAACGTTCGATCAGTCCCGGGTGGCGCGCATCGACCAGCGCCAGTGCGTCACGGATGTGCAGGCCGGGAATCGAGCGCGCCGAACCACGCAGGGTGTCGGCACCGGGTTCGGCCGGGGCGAAGGCGATCACCGGGCGATGCAGGCGGTCCTTCATTTTCGATGCGACCAGGCCGACCACGCCCGGGTGCCAATCGGCATCGAACAGGCAGGCCGCCACCGGGCGCTGGCCGGCCATGTCCAGCACCACGCGGGTCAACGCCTGCTCGGCGTCGTCAGTCATCGACTGCTGCACGGCGCGCCGTTCCGAATTGATCTGCTCCAGCGTCTGCGCGATCTCGCGCGCCTGGCGCGGGTCTTCGGTCAGCAGCAGCGCGATGCCCAGCGCCATGTCTTCCAGCCGGCCCGCAGCGTTCAGGCGTGGGCCGAGTGCGAAGCCGATATCGGTGGCGGTCAGTCGCGCGGCATCACGGCCACTGGCTTCGATCAGCGCACGCAGGCCGACACAGCCCTGCCCCGCGCGCAGCCGGCGCAGGCCCGCGCTGACCAGTGCACGGTTGTTCGGATCCAGCGCCACCAGGTCGGCGACGGTGCCGACCGCCACCAGGTCCAGCAGCGTGGTCAGGTCAGGCCCCTTGCCATCGGCAAAGACACCGGCCTCGCGCATCTGCCGGCGCAACGCCATCAGCACGTAGAAGATCACGCCGACACCGGCCAGCGATTTGCTGGGAAAGGCATCACCATCCAGATTCGGATCGACGATGACATCTGCCGGCGGTAGCTGCGGGCCGGGAAGATGATGGTCGGTGACCAGCACCTGCCAGCCACGCGCCTTGGCCGCAGTCACACCTGCGTGGCAGGCAATGCCGTGGTCGACCGTGACCAGCAGGTCCGGCTGCAGCTCGGCCAGCTCCTCCACCAGCGACGGCGACAGGCCGTAGCCGTGCACCATGCGGTTCGGCACCGCGTGGAAAACATGCTGCGCGCCGAGCATGCGCAGGCCGCGCACACCGACCGCACAGGCGGTAGCACCATCGCAGTCGAAATCGCCGACCACCAGGATGCGCTTGTCGTTGGCGATGGCCTCGACCAGCAGGCCCACTGCATCGTCGATGCCGGTCAGCAGCTCGGGGGCATGCAGGCTGCCCAGCTTCGGCAGCGCCAGTTCCGGTGTGCCTGCGCCACGACTGGCGTAAAGCCGCGCCAGCAGCGGCAGCGTGCCCTCCGGCCAGCTGCCGGGCGCGACCGTATCGCGGCGGCGGATCATCGGCGTATCAGAGGTGGGCTGCACGGCATCGGCGGCAAGGGACATCGGCATCGCCGGCTACGAAAGACAGAGGGATGATACCGCGCGCGGGAGAGGCTGGCGGGATTGTGCCCGGCAGCTGCGGTAGTGCCGGCCGCTGGCCGGCAACCCCGGCAAACGTCCAGGGTCAGAGCCGTTTTCCCATGGAAAACGGATCCGACCCCGCTCAATCGTGAAGCTGCCGCGGCTTCTTCCAGAACTGCCAGCGCTGTCCGCGATCCAGCTGGAACTGCAGGCCATCCTCGAAATCCAGCACCAGCCGCTGCAGCTCGCCACGCTTCAGCGCAGCCAGCAGCGGACGGATCGCATCATTGCCGAGCTGCTGCAAAGAGCGCAGCTGGCGCAGGTCGACCAGTGCATCCACCGCCTGCTCGCCATCCACGGCCACGCCTGCCGCCAGAGCCAGGCCCTGCAGCAGGGCATCACGACTGCGCACCTGCGCATGCGCCGTACTGACCGACACCGGCATCACGCCGCCACCCCAGAACCACAGCGAATTGATCGGCTGTTGTCCCTGCGCGGCGCGCTGCTGGTTCCAGGAATGGTTGTGCAGCAGCACCTGCGCTTCGGTCATGAGCGCCCGCCAGCGGCGGCCACCCTCGCCTTCCGGCAGGTGCGAGAACAGGTCATCGCCCAGCACCTCGTCCGGACTGTCGAAGTCCGGCAGGGCCAGGTCGATCGGAAGCCGCAGGTACCAGCGCGAAGGGTCCGGTGCGTCGAGCACGAACCCGGCATCGGCGAACAACGGCTGAAGCACCGGCAGCAGGGCCAGGCAGTCGGCCAGGGTCGGCCGCAACGTTTCGCCGTAGGCCATCATCCGCGCGCCGTGCATGTCCGGCACCATGCAGGCCGGATCGGCACGCAGCCAGCACGCGCCGGCAGCATCGCCGACGTCACGCTGGCGGCTCAGTGCGGCCACCGGCCAGTGCGGCGCGGCGACCGTGAAATGGCGCTGCAGCTGTGCCCGCTCGCCGGCTTCGAACTGCGAGGCGTTGGCGCGGCCCAGGGCACGCGCCACGTCATCAGGCAGCGCAGCCGCGGCAAAGCGGCTGCGCGCGGGCAACAGCAGGGTCGCCGTTGCCACCGGGTCAGTCCACGTAGCTGACGCTGACGATCTCGTACTCGCGCTGGCCGGCCGGGGCGTCGATCACGATCGAATCGCCTTCCAGCTTGCCGATCATCGCGCGCGCCACCGGCGAAGAGATGGCGATCAGGCCCAGCTTGATGTCCGCTTCCAGGTCACCGACGATCTGGTACTTCTTCTCTTCGTCGGTTTCCACGTCGGCCAGAGTCACGCTGGCGCCGAACACCACCTTGGAGCCGGCATTGAGCTTGCTCACGTCGATGATCTCGGCGTGCGACAGCTCGCCTTCCAGCTGCTTGATGCGGCCTTCGATGAAGCCCTGCTCCTCGCGCGCGGCGTGGTACTCAGCGTTCTCCTTCAGGTCGCCATGCTCACGCGCTTCGGCGATCGCAGCGATCACCTTCGGGCGCTTGACCGACTTCAGGTGATCCAGTTCGTCGCGCAGCTTCTGCGCGCCCTTCATCGTGATGGGGGCTCTCATGCATTCAACTCCTTGTGCAGCTCCTGCAGCGACCAGACGGGGCCGGTGCCGCGGAATTCCAGTGAATCCACCAGCGCCTTGGCGCCGGCAATGGTGGTCGAGTAGGTGACGCGATGCTGCAGCGCCTCGCGACGGATCGAGAACGAGTCGTTGATCGCCGAACGACCTTCGGTCGTGTTGACGATGTAGACGATCTCGCCGTTCTTGATCGAGTCGACGATGTGCGGACGGCCTTCGACCACCTTGTTGATGATCTCGCAGTCCATGCCGTGCTGCTGCAGCCACGCGGCGGTGCCACGGGTGGCGACCAGGCTGTAGCCACGCGCCAGCAGTGCCTTGGCCACCGGCAGCACGCGCTTCTTGTCCGGATCGCGGACCGAGACGAAGGCCTTGCCGACCGGCGGCGCCTTGATGCCACCGGCTTCCTGCGCACGCGCGAAGGCGGCGTTGAAGGTGCGGCCGACGCCCATCACCTCACCGGTAGAGCGCATTTCCGGCCCGAGGATCGGGTCGACGCCCTGGAACTTGGCGAACGGGAAGATCGCTTCCTTCACCGAGTAGTAGTCCGGCACGATTTCCTTGGTCGCGCCCTGCTCGGCCAGCGTTTTGCCGGCCATGCAGCGGGCGGCGATCTTGGCCAGCGGCATGCCGGTGGCCTTGGACACGAACGGCACGGTGCGCGAGGCACGCGGGTTCACTTCCAGCAGGTAGATGGTGTCGGCACCTTCATCGCTGGTCTGGATCGCGAACTGGGTGTTCATCAGGCCGACCACGTTCAGGGCCTTGGCCAGTTCCACCACCTGGCGACGCAGCTCGGCCTGGGTTTCAGCCGACAGCGAGTACGGCGGCAGCGAGCACGAGGAATCGCCCGAGTGCACGCCGGCTTCTTCGATGTGCTCCATCACGCCGCCGATCAGGACGTTGCCCTGGGCATCGGCAATGATGTCGACGTCGCACTCCACGGCGTTGTCGAGGAAGCGGTCCAGCAGCACCGGCGAATCGTTGGACACCTTCACTGCGTCGCGCACGTAGCGGGCCAGGTCGGCTTCGCCGTAGACGATTTCCATCGCACGGCCGCCCAGTACGTAGCTCGGGCGCACCACCAGCGGGTAGCCGATCTCGCGGGCCAGCAGCAGGGCTTCCTGGTCGTTGCGGGCGATGCGGTTCGGCGGCTGCTTCAGGCCCAGCTTGTCGACCAGCTGCTGGAAGCGCTCACGGTCTTCGGCCAGGTCGATGGAGTCCGGGCTGGTGCCGATCACCGGCACGCCGTTGGCTTCCAGCGCGCGCGCCAGCTTCAGCGGGGTCTGGCCGCCGTACTGCACGATCACGCCCTTCGGCTGTTCCAGTTCGACGATTTCCAGCACGTCTTCCAGGGTCAGCGGTTCGAAGTACAGGCGGTCGGAGGTGTCGTAGTCGGTCGACACGGTTTCCGGGTTGCAGTTGACCATGATGGTTTCATAGCCATCCTCGCGCAGCGCCAGTGCCGCGTGCACGCAGCAGTAGTCGAACTCGATGCCCTGGCCGATGCGGTTCGGGCCACCACCCAGGATCATGATCTTGTCGCGGTTGCTCGGCTCGGCCTCGCACTCGTCCTCGTAGGTCGAGTACAGGTAGGCGGTGCCGGTGGAGAACTCACCGGCGCAGGAATCCACGCGCTTGTAGACCGGGCGCACCTTGTGCGCACGACGCAGCGCGCGGATGGCGGCTTCGTTGGTACCAGTCAGCTGCGCCAGGCGTGCGTCGGAGAAGCCAGCGCGCTTCAGCTTGCGCAGGCGGGCGGCGTCCAGCGCGTCGATGCCACCGGCAGCGACTTCGGCTTCGGCCGCGATGATTTCCTCGATCTGGTCCAGGAACCAGTGATCGATGAACGACAGCGCGTAGATCTCTTCCACGCTCATGCCGGCGCGGAACGCATCGGCGACGAAGAACAGGCGCTCCGGGCCCGGGGCCTTCAGCTCGCGGCGCAGGGTCTGCAGGTCTTCTTCATTGCTCAGGTCCAGGCCGGTCGGGTCGAAGCCGACCTTGCCGGTTTCCAGGCCACGCAGCGCCTTCTGCACCGACTCCTGGAAGGTACGGCCCATTGCCATCACCTCGCCCACCGACTTCATCTGGGTGGTCAGGCGGGCATCGGCGGCCGGGAACTTCTCGAAGGCGAAACGCGGGATCTTGGTGACGACGTAGTCGATCGACGGCTCGAACGAGGCCGGGGTCAGGCCACCGGTGATTTCGTTCTTCAGTTCGTCCAAGGTGTAACCCACGGCCAGCTTGGCGGCGACCTTGGCGATCGGGAAGCCGGTGGCCTTGGAGGCCAGCGCCGAGGAACGCGACACGCGCGGGTTCATCTCGATGACGACCACGCGGCCGGTCTTCGGGTTGATGCCGAACTGCACGTTCGAGCCACCGGTATCGACGCCGATCTTGCGCAGCACGGCGATGGAGGCATCGCGCAGGCGCTGGTATTCCTTGTCGGTCAGGGTCTGCGCCGGCGCCACGGTGATCGAGTCACCGGTGTGCACGCCCATCGGGTCCAGGTTCTCGATCGAGCAGACGATGATGCAGTTATCCGCCGTATCGCGGACCACTTCCATCTCGAACTCCTTCCAGCCCAGCACCGACTCTTCCACCAGCACTTCGGTGGTCGGCGACAGTTCCAGGCCGCGGCTGACGATCTCGACCAGCTCTTCGCGGTTGTAGGCGATGCCGCCACCGCTGCCGCCCAGGGTGAAGCTGGGGCGGATGATGGTGGGGTAACCGACGCGGGTCTGGATTTCCAGCGCTTCGTCCAGGGTGTGGGCGACGGCGGCGGTCGGGCATTCCAGGCCGATCTCACCCATGGCGACGCGGAACAGCTCGCGGTCTTCGGCCATGCGGATCGCTTCGCGTTTGGCGCCGATCAGCTCGACGTTGTACTTCTCCAGCACGCCGTTGTCGGCCAGGTCCAGCGCGCAGTTCAGCGCGGTCTGGCCACCCATGGTCGGCAGCAGTGCATCGGGCTTTTCCTTGGCGATGATCTTCTCGACCGTCTGCCAGTTGATCGGCTCGATGTAGACGGCGTCGGCCATCTCCGGGTCGGTCATGATCGTGGCCGGGTTGCTGTTGACCAGCACCACGCGGTAACCCTCGTCACGCAGGGCCTTGCAGGCCTGGGCGCCGGAGTAGTCGAACTCGCAGGCCTGGCCGATGACGATCGGGCCAGCACCGATGATGAGGATGGTCTTGAGGTCAGTGCGCTTGGGCATTTTCTTCTCTAAGTCAGTACAGCGTGACAAGGGGGGTGATCGCACGCTGTCGATCAGGAATCTTGATCCGCAGCGCCGCGCCAGCGGCAGCAGCGTTGCGGGGTTTACGGTCCATCGCGACGCCACCGGGGGGCCGGCGGCGTACTGATCACGCCTTGGCCTGCTCCATCAGCACCACGAAGCGGTCGAACAGCGGACCGACATCGGTCGGGCCCGGCGACGCTTCCGGGTGGCCCTGGAACGAGAACGCCGGCACGTCGGTGCGGGCGACACCCTGGTTGGTGCCATCGAACAGCGAGCGGTGGGTCACGCGCAGGGTCGCCGGCAGGGTCGCTTCATCGATCGCGAAGCCGTGGTTCTGCGAGGTGATCATCACCCGGCCGCTGTCCAGGTCCTGCACCGGGTGGTTGGCACCGTGGTGGCCGTGGCCCATCTTCATGGTCTGCGCGCCCGAGGCCAGGCCCAGCAGCTGGTGGCCCAGGCAGATGCCGAAGGTTGGGATCTTCACGTCGATGAAGGTTTTGATCGCTTCGATGGCGTAGTCGCACGGTTCCGGGTCACCCGGGCCGTTGGACAGGAACACGCCGTCCGGCTTCAGTGCCAGCACTTCGGCGGCCGGGGTCTGCGCCGGCACCACGGTCACTTCGCAGCCGCGCTCGGCCAGCATGCGCAGGATGTTGGTCTTCACGCCGAAGTCGTAGGCCACGACCTTGAACTTCGCCGGCACGCTGACGAAGGCGTTGGCGTCCAGGTCCAGCTGGCCCTCGGTCCAGGTGTAGGTCTTCTCGGTAGTGACGACCTTGGCCAGATCCATGCCCTTCAGCCCCGGGAACTTGCGGGCAGCTTCCAGTGCCTTTTCCACGTCGATGTCACCGGCCATCAGCGCACCGTTCTGCGCGCCCTTCTCGCGCAGGATGCGGGTCAGCTTGCGGGTGTCGATACCGGCGATGGCGACCACGCCGCGCTGGATCAGCCAGTCCTGCAGCGACACCTGGCTGCGCCAGTTGCTGGGACGGCGGGGAACATCGCGCACGATCAGGCCGGCCGACCACACCTTGGACGCTTCATTGTCCTGGTCGGTCATGCCGGTGTTACCGATATGCGGATAGGTCAGCGTGACCATCTGCCGGGCGTAGGACGGGTCGGTCAGCACTTCCTGGTAGCCGGTCATGGCGGTGTTGAACACCACCTCACCGACGGACAGGCCGGGCGCGCCTACGGATTCGCCCTCGAATACGGTGCCGTCTTCGAGGACGAGGATTGCGGCTTGGGTCACGGGAATCTCACTTTGGCTACCGAGGGGGCTGCCGAAGTCACGCCTGCGCTTCACGGAAATCCGGTTGCAAAAAAGCGCGGACGTGCGGTCTGGGACCGGTCCGGCTTTCGTGATTCGGCGAGTGCGAATTGTAGCGCTGCCGGGGCGCTCGCGCCAGCGGTTATCGCACTTCATGAACAGGCGATTGCGCATTCATTTCAATCCGGCGGCGTATGCGGGGCCGCCATGACCCTGGTAGACGCCAACCTTGGTTGGCGCTTCCCGGAAAGCCTGCCAACCAAGGTTGGCATCTACCATCGGCCTGGACCGTTACCGGGGGCCGTCCAGCAGGTCCCGCACCCGGTAGCTGCCCGGGGCGCGGCCCTGCAGCTGGCGGGCGGCGAACAGCGCGCCGCGGGCGAAAATGTCGCGGTTGGTGGCCCGGTGCACCAGCTCGATGCGCTCACCCAGGCCGGTGAACTGCACCAGATGCTCGCCGACGATGTCACCGGCACGCAGGCTGGCGTAATGCGGCTCCGCCCCACCCCGCTGCGCGGCCGCGCCCAGGGTCAGCGCGGTACCCGACGGCGCGTCCTTCTTCTGCGTGTGGTGCGATTCGACGATGTCGCAGTCCCAGCCGGCCAGCGCCTGCGCCGCGCGCTCGACCAGCTCGTCCAGTACCGCCACGCCCAGGCTGAAATTCGACGCCCAGACCAGCGGGATGGACGCCGCCGCGGCCTCCAGCGCCTGCCGCTGTGTGCTGGAGATGCCAGTAGTGCCCGAGACCAGGCCCGCACCCCGCTCCACGCATAGCGCCAGCATCGGGTCGAAGCCCTCCGGCAGGCTGAAGTCGATCGCCACATCGAACACCGGCGCACCAGGCAGTTCGCTGGCGCCGAAGAACGGCACGCCGTCGACCACGCGCTGGGTCGGCGCACGGCCGGTTACCGCAGCCACGATCTGCAGGGTTTCGGGATGTTCGGCGGCCAGCCGCAGCAGGGCCTGGCCCATGCGCCCGGAGGCACCGTGAATGAGCAATCGCAGGGGAGTCTGGTTCATGCCTGCAGGCTAGCGGCAGCACGCCCGCTCCGGCAAGCGCCATCGCTGCTACGCTGCATGCCCTTTCATGCAATGGATGGCAGCTCCTTCATGCAGATCAGCGAACAGCTGGTGCTGGTCACTGGCGCCGGCCGCGGCCTTGGCAAGCACATCGCCCGCGCCTTCGCCGCCCAGGGCGCCCGCGTCATCATCAACTACCACCGCAGCGAAGCCGCCGCACGTACGCTGGCCACTGAGCTGGGCGGACAGGCGATCGCGCTGCCGGCCGACGTCACCGACCGCGCCCAGGTCGATGCGATGCTGCAGCACGCACTGGCCCACTTCGGCCAAGGTGTCACCACCGTGGTCAACAACGCGCTGGCCGCTTTCTCGTTCAATGGCGATGCCCGCGACGGCGCCGCGGAAATCGGCTGGCCGGCCTTCCAGGCGCAATTCGAGGGCAGCGTGCGTGGCGCACTGAACACCGTGCAGGCCGCCCTGCCCGGCATGCAGGCCCGCCGCTTCGGCCGCGTGATCAACATCGGCACCAACCTGTTCCAGAACCCGGTGGTGCCCTACCACGACTACACCGCCGCCAAGGCCGCACTGCTGTCGCTGACCCGCACCCTGGCCGGCGACCTCGGCCCGCATGGCATCACCGTAAACATGCTGTCCGGCGGCCTGCTGCGCACCACCGATGCCAGTTCCGCCACGCCGGAAGCAGTATTCGACTACATCGCCGCCAACACCCCGCTGCGCAGCGTCACCACCCCGGCCGAATTCGCCGATGCCGCGCTGTTCTTCGCCAGCCCGTGGTCACGCGCGGTGACCGGCCAGAACCTGGTGGTGGATGGCGGACTGGTGCGGGACTGAGCCGATGCGCATCTCCGAGGTCAGCCGCCTGACCGGTGCCAGCGCCAAGGCCATCCGACTGTACGAGGCGCGCGGCCTGCTGCCGCCGGTGCCACGACTGAACCGCTACCGCGACTACAGCGAACAGGACGTGGCCTGGGTGCAGCTGATCCGCCAGGCGCTGGGGCTGGGTATCACGCTGGCGGCAATCTCGCGCCTGCAGGGCCGCCACGGGCGGCTCGACTGGCAGGCAGTGCTGACCCTGCTTGAGCAGCAGCGCAGCCGCATTGCCAGCGAGCGGGCACGGCTGGCGCAGGTCGAGCTCGACCTGCAGCAGGTCAGCGACGAACTGCAGCAGTGGCTGCTCTCCGGCAGCAATGACTGCGTGCTGGAACCCAGCGGCTGCACGACCCAGGCTTGACTCTGCCCTTGGGGCAGACCGCAGCCTCGCGCACTTTCCATTGCCCGAGGTTGCCGTGTCCCGTTCCATCCTGATCCTGCTCGGCCATCCCGACCGCGACAGCCTGTGCGGCGCCCTCGCCCAGCGCTATGCCACCGCCGCCGAGAACGCCGGTCATCGGGTGCGACTGATCGCACTGGGCGACCTTGAGTTCGATCCCGTGCTGCGCCATGGCTACCGCCAGATCCAGCCGCTGGAAGCCGATCTGCAGGACGCCGCCGATGCGATCGAGGCCTGCGATCACCTGGTGCTGGTCTATCCCACCTGGTGGGGTGCGATGCCGGCGTTGTTGAAGGGCTTCTTCGATCGCGCGCTGCTGCCGGGGTACGCCTTCCGCTACCGGCGCGATTCGGTGTGGTGGGACCGGCTGCTGGCCGGGCGCAGCGCGCGGGTGATCACCACGCTGGATACGCCGCCCTGGTACTACCGCTGGATCTACCGCGACCCGGGCATCACCCAGATCCGCGCCACCATTCTGGAATTCTGCGGCATCCGCCCGGTGCGGGTCAGCCGTCTCGGTGCGGTGCGCAGCAGTACCCCAGCACAACGCAGCAAGTGGCTGGCGCTGGCAGCAGAGCTGGGTTCACGCGCCAGGTAGATCCACGCCATGCGTGGATGAAATGCCGGCCACGTTCCATGTGTCGCGTTTGCCAATTGACCGCCAGGCACTGCGCCTCAAGGCTGTGGGCACTTTTTACGGCCCAGGCAAAGCCCATGAAATCCTCGACTGTCTTCAGCAAGTGCGCCAGGAAGACCGGCTTTTCCGGCACGTCGACGACCCGCTACCGCTTGCTGGATGCCGCCCTGCTTGTCGTCAATCACCAACGCGCCAGCGAAAGCCGGGGCTTCTATGTGAATGCCGGGCTCTACTTTCCAGAACTGCTCGCGTATCCCCTCGCGCCTGACGACCTTGAAACCGCCTTCAGATACCGCTCCAGCATTCCCACGCCTCATGTCGACTGGCGGATCGAAGAGACGCCCGGCCTGCGCCGGGCTTTTATCCAGCAGGATCTGGATGATCTGCTGGAGGCCGGCAATCGCGATGGGATGAAATGCCTGCTGCTCGGTGCCCTTGCCGACGTGGCGGGCTTCGCGGCAACCCATGGAAACCGCGAGTCGGTGCGGCGATTGAATCAGGACGGGAACTTCCGCGCGCTCATCCGCAGAGAGGTCTAGCAGATCCACGCCATGCGTGGATGGACTCCAGGAGTGTGCGGACCAAGGTTCGCACCTACCAAGACACATTCAGTGCTGTTTGGGCGACGTCGGCCCGCAGCTGTCGCAACCGCCACAGGCGCCACCGCCTCCGCTCACCGGCGGTGCGATCTTCCGCCCCAGCGCCTGCATCCAGGCGGCGCGGCCCGGCTTCAGCAGGGCCAGCGCAAACGCCCCGCGCAGCTTGCGCACGGTGCCGGGGAACTGCTTCTTCAGCACCACCCAGGCACTGACCAGTACGGCCACCGCGATGATCAGGTACTGGATCAGCAGGCCGGTATCCATCAGCCGCCTCCCAGCGCCTTGGTCACCTGGTAGGTGATCAGCGCCGCCACGTAGGCCGCAGCAAACAGGTAGAACGCCGAGAAGGCCATCGTCTTCCACGAATTGGTCTCGCGCTTGATGGTGGCCAGCGTCGAGATGCACATCGGGGCGTAGATGTACCAGACCAGCAGCGACAGCGCGGTGGCCAGCGACCAGCCATCGCTGATCAGCGGGGTAAGCGCCTGGCTGGCGGCATCGTCATCGGCCGCCGACAGCGCGTACACGGTGGCCAGCGAGGACACCGCCACTTCGCGCGCGGCCAGGCCCGGAATCAGCGCGATGCAGATCTGCCAGTTGAAGCCCAGCGGCGCGAAGAACACCGCCATCGCATGGCCGATCTGGCCCGCATAGCTGTAATCGATGGCCGGCATGGTGGCGCCGGCCGGGGCCGCCGGGAACGACAGCAGCACCCACAGCAGGATGGTCAGCGCCAGGATGATGCCGCCGACACGCTTGAGGAAGATCATGCCGCGCTCGTACAGGCCGACCGCCAGGTCGCGCACGTGCGGCAGGCGGTACGACGGCAGCTCCAGCATCAGCGGGTGCTCGCTCTTGTCGCGGCGCCACTTCTTCATGATCCACGACATCGCCAGTGCACTGAGAATGCCGGCCGCATACAGGCCGAACAGCACCAGGCCCTGCTGGTTGAACACGCCCCACACCGTCTTCTGCGGGATGAACGCACCGATCAGCAGCGCGTACACCGGCAGGCGTGCGGAACAGGTCATCAGCGGCGCCACCAGGATCGTGGCCAGGCGGTCACGCGGGTCCTGGATGCTGCGCGTGGACATGATGCCCGGCACCGCGCAGGCGAAGCTGGACAGCAGCGGGATGAACGAACGGCCGGACAGGCCGGCGGCCGCCATCATGCGGTCGAGCAGGAACGCCGCACGCGGCAGGTAGCCGGATTCCTCCAGCACCAGGATGAAGAAGAACAGGATCAGGATCTGCGGCAGGAACACCACCACACCGCCGACGCCGGCGATGATGCCGTCGGTCAGCAGGCTGGCCAACGGGCCTTCCGGCAGCACGCTGCCAACAAACGCACCAAGCCAGGCGAAACCGGCCTCGATGCCGTCCATCAACGGTGTCGCCCAGGCATACACCGCCTGGAAGATCAGGAACATTACCACCGCCAGGCTGATCAGGCCGAACACCGGGTGCAGCAGCCAGCGGTCCAGCGCGTCGTCGACTTTGGCGGTCCGTGCCGGCATGCGCACGGCCACCGACAGGATCTCGCGCACCTTGGCGTGGTAGTCGATGCCACCTTCCGGGCCCGGCACCGGCGCATCCAGGTGCGGCACCATCGCATCAAGGCGTTCGACCAGGGCCTTGGCGCCCTGCTTGCGCACCGCCACGGTTTCCACCACCGGCACGCCCAGCTCGCGCTCCAGCGCGGCCACGTCCACCTGGATGCCACGGCGCTGGGCCGCATCGACCATGTTCAGCGCAACCACCATCGGCTTGCCCAGCTCGCGCAGTTCCAGCGCGAAGCGCAGGTGCAGACGCAGGTTGGTGGCGTCGATCACGCACAGCAGCACGTCCGGTGCAGCCTCGCCCGGGTAGAAGCCCCGGCACAGGTCACGGGTGATCGCCTCGTCCAGGCTGGCCGGGTGCAGGCTGTAGGCACCGGGCAGGTCGAGTACGGCGAACTCGCGGCCGGACGGCGCGCGCAGGCGGCCTTCCTTGCGCTCGACGGTGACGCCGGTGTAGTTGGCAACCTTCTGCCGGCTGCCGGTCAGCTGGTTGAACAGCGCGGTCTTGCCACTGTTGGGGTTACCTACCAGCGCAATGCGCAGGGGCGCGGTAGAAGTTGCAGCGGTCATGCGCGACGCTCCTGGCGGTTGGCGTCGACCACGACGCGCTTGGCTTCACTGATACGCAGCGCAAACCGGGTAAACCCGACCTGCACCAGCAGCGGCTCGCCACCGACCGGGCCCTTGGCCACCAGGCGCACTTCCTCGCCCTTCACGAAACCCAGCTCGCGCAGGCGACGGGCGATGGCATCGTTGGCATGGAGGTCCTGCACGGACTCGACCACGGCCGAGGCGTGCAGCGGCAGTTCGGACAGCGTCATCTAGCGCATTCTCTGCTGGATGTAAATGGTTCTCGATTCTAACATTCCCGCGTCGCGTCATGGCCCATGACCAATGGCCCGCTATGATCCATACAGGTATGGAGTGACCCTGGAATCCCATGAACGATGCTTTGCAGATCGAGCGCAGCGGCGCCGTCCTCACCCTCTGGCTGAACCGGCCCGAGCTGCACAATGCCTTTGACGCCGGCTTGATAGCGCGGCTGACCGCCGCCCTCGAAGCCGCCGGACGCGACGACGCGGTGCGCGCGGTAGTGGTGGCCGGCCACGGCGCCTCCTTCTCGGCCGGCGCCGACATGCAGTGGATGCGTGGCATGGCCGCCGCCAGCGAGGCCGACAACCGCGAGGACTCGCTGGCCCTGGCGCGGCTGATGCGCACCCTGGACGAGCTGCCCAAGCCAACCCTGGCCCGGGTCCACGGCGCGGCCTTCGGTGGCGGCGTCGGCCTGGTCGCCTGCTGCGACATCGCCATCGCCAGCACCGCGGCGCGATTCGGCCTGACCGAAAGCCGCCTCGGCCTGCTGCCAGCGGTGATCTCTCCCTACGTGATCGAGGCCATCGGCCCGCGCCAGGCGCGCCGCTGGTTCGCCACCGGCGAGCACTTCGATGCCGATACCGCACTGCGCATCGGCCTGGTCCACCAGCTGGTCGAGCCGGAACGCCTGGACGAGGCCGTGCAACGCCAGCTGGCCCTGCTCGACAAGGCCGGCCCGATCGCCTCGTCCACCGCCAAGCAGCTGGTGCGGCAGGTCCGCGACAGCCATGACCGCGACGCCCTGGATCGGGATAATGCCGCCCTGATCGCGCGCCTGCGGGTGTCCGCCGAGGGCCAGGAAGGCCTGAGCGCCTTCCTCGACAAGCGCGCGCCCCACTGGGTCACGGAAGCCTGAACATGCTCGATCATCTTGGTTTGACCAGCGCCGACCTGGCGCGCAGCAAGACCTTCTTCCTGCAGGCGCTGGCGCCGCTGCAGATCGGCGTGGTGATGGAAGTGACCGCCGAACAGACCGGCGCGCACGACCACATCGGCTTCGGCAGCGAGGGCAAGCCGTTCTTCTGGCTCGGCAATGGCGGTACCGCCAGCCACGGCGTGCATGTGGCCTTCGCCTGCGCCAGCCGCGCCCAGGTGGACGCCTTCCATGCCGCCGCCCTCGCCGCCGGCGGCCGCGACAACGGCGCTCCGGGCCTGCGCCCGTGGTACCACCCCGACTACTACGGCGCCTTCGTGCTCGACCCGGACGGCAACAACATCGAGGCGGTCTGCCATCGCCCCGTCAACGAGGTGGCCGCATGAGCGACTACGTCCGCATCGTCGAGGTCGGCCCGCGTGACGGCCTGCAGAACGAAAAGCAGTCGGTGTCCACCGCCGACAAGATCGAACTGATCAACCGCCTGTCGGCCACCGGTCTGCGCAGCATCGAGGCGACCAGCTTCGTCAGCCCGAAGTGGATCCCGCAGCTGGCCGACGCCGCCGAGGTCTATGCCGGCATCCAGCGCCGGCCCGGCATCCACTACCCGGTGCTGGTACCGAACGAACAGGGCTACGACCGCGCCCGCGCGGTGGGCGTGGAGGAAGTGGCGGTGTTCACCGCAGCGTCCGAGGCGTTCAACCGCACCAACACCAATGCCGGCATCGACGAATCGCTGGCCCGGTTCGAGCCGATCCTGCGCCGCGCCGCCGCCGATGGCGTGCGCGTGCGCGGCTATGTCTCTACCGTGCTCGGCTGCCCCTACCAGGGCGAGGTGCCACTGGCCGACGTGGTGCGGGTGGCGCGTGCCCTGCACCAGATGGGCTGTTACGAAATCTCGCTGGGCGACACCATCGGCGTCGGCACCCCGCGCAAGGCACGGGCGATGCTGCAGGCGGTTGCCGCCGAGATTCCAATGGCGGCACTGGCCGTGCACTTCCACGACACCTACGGCCAGGCCATTGCCAACATCGCCACCTGCCTGGAAGAAGGCGTGCGCGTGGTCGACAGCGCGGTGTCCGGCGCCGGTGGCTGCCCGTATGCCAAGGGCGCCAGCGGCAACGTCGCCAGCGAGGATGTGGTCTACCTGCTGCAGGGCCTGGGCCTGGACAGCGGCGTGGACCTGCCGGCACTGGCCGAGACCGGCCGCTGGCTGGCCGGTCTGCTCGGCCGCGCCACTGCCAGCCGCACCGGTCAGGCACTGGCCGCCGCCGGCTGACCGTTGCACTGCGACGCCCTGCAAAGGCGGCGCAGTGCACAACAGCGGCGGCCGCGGCTTCCGTTAGAATCGGCGGTTCTCGAACCTGCAGGACCGTTCAATGCAGCTGTCTTCCGTACGTGCCGTGATCACTGGCGGCGTTTCCGGCCTCGGCCTGGCCGTGGCCCAGCACCTCGTCGCCCAGGGCGGCAAGGTGGCCCTGTTCGACCTCAACGACGACAAGGGCGCCTCCGCCGTTGCCGATCTGGGTACCGACAAGGCCCGCTATTTCAACGTCAACGTCAGCGATGAAGCGGCCGTCTCGGCAGCCATCGACCAGGCCCACGATTTCCTCGGTGGCCTGAACGTGGCGATGAACTGCGCCGGCATCCTCGGCGCCGGCCGCGTGCTGGGCAAGGAAGGCCCGATGCCGCTGGCCGGCTTCCAGGGCACGGTGATGGTCAACCTGGTCGGTAGCTTCAACGTCGCCAAGGCCGCGGCCAACCGCATGCAGCACAACGAGGCCGGCACCGACGGCGAGCGCGGCGTGATCATCAACACCGCCAGCATCGCCGCCTATGAAGGCCAGATCGGCCAGGCCGCGTATGCCGCCAGCAAGGGCGGCGTGGTGTCGATGACGCTGCCGATGGCGCGCGAACTGTCGCGCTTCGGCATCCGCGTCAATACGATTGCTCCAGGCGTGTTCTGGACGCCGATGGTCGACGGCATGCCCGAAGCCGTGCAGCAGTCGCTGGCCGCGTCGATCCCGTTCCCGTCGCGCCTGGGCAAGCCGGAAGACTTCGCCAGCCTGGTTGGCTTCATCCTCGGCAACACCTACCTCAATGGCGAGACCATCCGCCTGGACGGCGCTACCCGCCTCGCTCCGAAGTGATTCCCCCCGGGCGCCGGGACGGCGCCCTCCCCCAACGACCTAGATCACCATGAAAGCCAACGACATCAAGAAGGGCAACGTCGTCGAGTACAACAACGGCGTGTACCAGATCCGCGACATCGAGCGCAGCTCGCCGCAGGGTCGCGGCGGCAACGTCCGCTTCCGCTTCATCATGTACAGCGTGCCGGGCGGCAACAAGCTCGACGCCAGCTTCGATGCCGACGACAACCTGGTCGAAGTCGAACTGCTGCGCCGCCAGTCCACCTATTCGTACAAGGACGGCGATGCCTTCGTGTTCCTCGATGACGAGGACTACACCCCGTACACCCTGGACGCGGACGTGATCGGCGACGACGCCGGCTACATCACCGACGGCCTGACCGGCATCTACGTGCAGGTGATCGACGAGCAGCCGGTGGCGATCCAGCTGCCGGCCTCGGTGGTGCTGGAAGTGATCGAGACGCCGCCGGAACTGAAGGGCGGCACCGCCACCAAGCGCCCGAAGCCGGCCAAGCTCAACACCGGCATCGAAATCATGGTGCCGGAGTACATCGTCAACGGCGAGCGCGTGCTGGTGAACACCGCCACCGGCGAATTCGCTGGCCGTGCCGACTAAGCGCCTTGCGCTGATCGGTTGTCTGTCCCTGCTTGCGGCATGTTCGCCGCAGGCAGCGGACAATGCTGCCGACGCCACGCCAGCCGAACCGGCCGTGACCGCCGCACCAGCGGTGGAGGCACCGGCCGCCGTGGAGGCCATCGCCGAAGCGGAGCCCGCTACCGAGCAGCCCTCGGGCGAAGAGGACCTGGACAAGGTACGTGCAGCCGCAGGCTGTCCGGTCCCGGAGGATGTGTATGACGTCGACGACGTGCGCATCTACTGCGCGATGCCGGCCGACGTGCAGGCCTTCCTCGCGCGCGAGAACACCTGCCAGCATTTCGCCGGCGAAGAGCCGTACGACGACGAGCGTCGCCGTGAACTGGAAGAGGCCAGCGCCAAATACTGCGAAGGCCGCGAGAAGAACTTCACCGATCTGGTCGCGCGTCATCGCGGTGACTGCGCTGTCCGCGCAGCGCTGATCGGGATCAACGGTCGCTATGACCTGGACTTCGATCTCGACCTGAAGCCCTGCGGGGGCTGATCGATGCACGCCGGGCATGGCCCGGCGTCACCGATCCGCGGAATCGGGCGTTACTTCGCGCCGAAATTGCCGCAGCCGTGGTACTGGCGGGTGCCGATGGTCAGGTTCACCTTGGCCTCGAACGCCTCACCACTCATGTCGTCCTGGCAGGTGGTGCGCTGGAAGCTGAGCTTGACGTCGGTACCGTCGGATGCCTTGCCACTCCATCCGTCGGCCCCCTCGGTGGGCTTGGCCACATCGAAGCGGCGCTCGCCGTAATCGACTTCCACCTGCAGGCCCGGCGCACCGCCGTCAACGACTGCAAGCCAGCCGGGTTCATTGCCGGTGGCACGGAACGCGGCATTGCCGGCGCTGCCATCGCCTTCGGTGGCTTCGACCGCATGGCACTCGCGATCGGCCTCGCCCTTCAGGCTCAACAGGCCGTCATCGCTGCCCTTGGTCCAGAAGCTGTTGCCCTGGCCATCGCCATACTTCGCGCCCGACGCCGCACGCTCGGAGGTCATGGCGAAGGTACGTTCGCCGATCACTACCGTCGCCGCATCCTCGCCATTGAAGGTCGCGCGCACGTTCAGATCACCACACCGGTACATGGTCTCGCTGCCGGTACCGGCGCCGGTGCTGGCAGCCGGTTCGGGCGCGGCCGGCGGCGCGGCATCAGTGCCGCCCGCAGCGGGTGGCTGTGCCGGCTGGCACGCGGCCAGGACCAACCCGAGGGAGGCTGCCAACAGACTGGGGACTACACGCATGGCTCGACTCCTTGTCGACACTACAGAGATCTTCGACCCTACCACCTGCCGGTGAGCGGGGCCTGAAAGCGGCCTGACCGCACTCACGCGGCCAGCACCGCCATCGACAGCAGCTGTGCGCCACTGTCGCCGGAACTGCAGGTCCAGACCCGCAGCAGGCGCAGTTTCAGCTCGCGCTCCTGACCCTGCCCGCGCACCGACAAGCGCACGTCACTGGACAACAATGCCAGGCGTCCGCACAGCAGCGTTTCCACCGCGTACGATTGCAGGCTGCTCACCCGCAGGTTCCCGGCCAGCCAGTCGCCCAGCCAGGGCAGATCGAGCATGCGCCCGCCCTGCCCATCCATCATGAACAAGGCCGGCGATACCAGCGCGGTCAGCGCATCGTGGTCGTCATCCAGCAATGCCTGCCGCAGGCGCTGTTCCAGCGCTGCCAGCTGCCGCTCATGCAGGTCTTCAACGATGTCCCGTTCCATCCACGGATCCTTCCGGCATCGGCCGGCGCCTGCGCAGGCGTTGCGCGATCCACTGTCGCGCGCCCTGCACCACTACATAGAAGACCGGTACGAAGAACACCGCCAGCACGGTCGCACTGACCATGCCGCCGAACACACCGGTTCCAATCGCCTGCTGGGTTTCCTTCGACGCGCCCTGTGCCAGCATCAGCGGCACCACGCCCAGCGCAAACGCCAGCGAGGTCATCACGATCGGCCGCAGGCGCAGCCGTGCCGCCTCCAAGGCCGCTTCGACCAGGCCACGGCCCTGCTGCTGCAGCTGGCGTGCGAACTCGACGATGAGGATCGCGTTCTTCGCCGACAGCCCGATCACCGTGATCATGCCGACCTTGAAGAACACGTCGTTGGGCATGCCGCGCAACAACACGGCCGCGACCGCACCGAGCAGCCCCAAGGGCACCACCAGCATCACCGCCAGCGGAATCGACCAGCTCTCGTACAGCGCCGCCAGCACCAGGAACACCACCAGCATCGACAGCAGCAACAGCCACGGCGCCTGCGCACCGGATTCGCGCTCCTGCAGCGACTGGCTGGTCCATTGCAGGGCGAAGCCAGACGGCAGCTTCTCCGCCAACCGCTCCATCTCCGCCATCGCCTGGCCGGTCGACACGCCGGAGGCCGGGGCGCCGGACAGATTCAGCGCCGGGAAGCCGAGATAGCGCTGCAGCTGCAGCGGCGCCTCGGTCCAGTGCGGGGTCACCAGTTCGGACAGCGCCACCATGCCGCCCTCGCTGTTCCGCACGTACAGCTTCAGCACGTCCTCCAGTTCCATCCGGTGCGAGGCGTCTGCCTGCAGGATCACCTGCTGCAACCGGCCCTTGTTGGGGAAGTCATTGACGTACTGCGAGCCCATCGCAGCCGACAGCGTGCTGCTGATGTGTTCGAAGCCCACGCCCATCGCCTCGGCCTTGGCCCGGTCGATGTCCAGCCGCACGCTGGTGCCGGCCGGCAGGCCATCGGCATGCACCTCGGACAGCAGCGGGCTGGCCTCGGCCAGCTTCAGCAGCTGCTGCAGGGCCGCGCGTAGTTCGGCCTGGCTCTGCCCAGTACGCGCCTGCAGGGCGAGCGAGAACCCGGACGAACGGCCCAGGCTGTCGATCGCCGGCGGCATCACGCTCATCACCTCGCCCTCGGCAATCGTGGACATCGCCTTCTGCGCGGCATCCACCTCGCCGGCCGCGGTGGCGCCTGCGCGCTCGCCCCAGTCCTTGAGCATGGTGTAGGTCAGCGCCGCGCTCGGGCCGGAACCGGAGAAGCTGTAGCCGAGGATCGACTGGTTGGAGCCGATGCCCGGGCGTGACGCCACATGCCGCTCGTAGGCTTCGACCACGGCCAGCGTGCGCTCGGCGGTGGCTTCGGCCGGCAACTGGATCGAAGTCATGAAATAGCCCTGGTCTTCTTCCGGCAGGAATGCGCCCGGCAACCAGTGCAGGCCCAGCAGCAGCGCCACCACCAGTGCGGCGAACACGCCCATCACCCGCCCACTGCGCTGCAGCACCGAGGCCACGCCACGCTGGTAGCGCCCGGTCATCTTCTCGAAGCCACGATTGAAGGCACCGAACAGCCCGACACGACCATGGTGTCCATGGGTATTCGGGCGCAGCAGGGTCGCGCACAGCGCCGGCGTCAGGCTCAATGCCAGCAGCGCCGAGAACAGGATCGACACCGCCATCGCCACGGTGAACTGGCGGTAGATCGCGCCCACCGAGCCGCTGGCCAACGCCATCGGAATGAACACGGCGGTCAGCACCAGGGTGATGCCGATCACCGCACCGGTCAGCTCACGCATCGCCTTGATGGTGGCCTCGCGCGGCGGCAGTCCTTCCTCGGCCATGATCCGTTCCACGCCCTCGACCACCACGATGGCGTCGTCGACGATGATGCCGATCGCCAGCACCATGCCGAACATGGTCAGCACGTTGATCGAGAAGCCCAGTGCCAGCATCACCGCGAAGGTGCCGAGCAGCGCGATCGGTGCGACCAGCGCCGGAATCAGCGTGTAGCGCCAGTTCTGCAGGAACAGGTACATCACCGCGAACACCAGCAGCATGGCCTCCAGCAGCGTCTGCACCACCTTCTGGATCGAGATCTTCACGAACGGTGCGGTGTCGAACGGAATGCTCGACTCCACGCCGCGCGGCAGCAGCGGCGCCAGTTCGGCCATGCGCTCGCGTACCGCCGACGCGGTGCGCACTGCGTTCGCGCCAGGACGCAACTGCACGCCGGCGGCGGTCGCTGGGTGGCCATCCTCGCGGGTGCCCCACGCATAGCTCTGCGCGCCCAGTTCGACGCGGGCGACATCGCCCAGCACCACCCGTGAACCGTCTGCCCCGGCGCGCAGCACGATGGCTGCGAACTGCTCCGGCGTGGACAGCTGCCCATCGGCGCTGAGCGGCACGGTGATGCGCTGGCCCGGAACACCCGGCGAATCACCGATGCGTCCCGGCGAGATCTCCAGGTTCTGCTGCTCGATGGCGGTGGCCACATCGCCCATGGTCAGGCCGTAGCCGGTCAACCGGGTCGGGTCCAGCCAAACGCGCATCGCCTGTTCGGCACCGAACAGCTGCACGCGGCCGACGCCATCGATGCGGCGCAGCTCTTCGATGATGTTGCGCGCCATGAAATCGCCCAGCGCGGCTTCGCTGACGCTGGCATCCGGCGAACGCAGGCCGACCAGCATCAGGAAGCCGGAATCGGCGGCCTCCACGAACAGGCCGTTCTGGCGCACGCTGCGCGGCAGGCGCGGCTCGATCGCCTTGATCCGGTTCTGCACGTCCACCTGCGCCAGCTCCGGGTTGGTACCGGGCTTGAAGGTCGCAGTGATCGAGGCTTCGCCGGAGGTGTCCACCGACGATTCGAAGTACAGCAGGTGCTTGACGCTGGACAGCTCGCGCTCGATCAGCCCGACCACCGCATCATTCAGCGTCTGCGGGCTGGCACCCGGGTAGCTGGCATAGATGCTGACACTGGGCGGCGCGACCGCCGGATAGCGCTCCACGGCCAAGCGCGGAATCGCCAGTACGCCGGCCAGGATGATGAAGATCGCCAGCACCCAGGCGAACACCGGGCGATCGATGAAAAAACGTGCCATGTTGGATTTTCCTGGAGGGGCTGGCCCGGGAAAGGCTCAGCCCTTGCTGCCGGCCTGCACCGCGCCGGCGCTGGCGACCGGCACCTGCCAATCGCGCGCATCGACCACCACGCCTTCCTGCAGGCGTTCCTGGCCCTCGACCACCACCTTTTCGCCCGCCTTCAGACCGGTGCGCACCAGCCACTGGCGATCAACGCTGCCGTCGACCTCCAGCGTACGGATCACCGCCTTGCCATCGCCACCGATCACCCAGGCATAAGCCTGGCCACCGGCGCTGCGCAGCACGGCCTGCTGCGGCACGGTCAGCGCACTGGCCGGCGCACCCCGCGGCACTTTCGCGCGCACATACATGCCGGGCAGCAGCTGGCGCTGCGGGTTGTCGACCAGGATGCGGAGGATCACATCACCGGTACGCGCATCGACGTTGATGCCGGAGAACAGCATCTGGCCACGCTCGGACAGCGGCTTGCCGGCGGCACCGATGATCGTCACCGGCAGCTCGCCACCACCGGCAGCACTGCGCTGCAGCGATTCCAGCTGGGCCGCCGGCTGGCGCACATCGACGTAGACCTGGTCGATCTGCTGTACCACCGCCATCGGCTCGGCATCGGCCACGCCGACCAGTGCGCCTTCGGTCACCAGCGCCTGATCGATGCGGCCGGCAATCGGCGCGCTGACCGTGGCATAGCGCAGGTCGAGCTGGCGACGGGCCAGGATCGCGCGCGCTTCATTCACCGCGGCACGGGCCTGTTCGTACTCGGCACTGGCATCGTCGCGATGCTGCTGGCTGACGGCCTGTGCCGCGGCCAGTGCATGCAGGCGCTGCGACTGCACGCGACTGCGGCCCAGGGCGGCCTCGCTGCGCTGCAGCGCGGCCAGTGCCGAATCGACATCGGCACGGAAGGCCGCCGGATCGATCTGGAACAGGGCCTGGCCGGCGTCTACTTCCGCGCCCTGGTCAAACAGCCGGCGCTGCACGATGCCACCCACCTGCGCTCGGATCTGCGCGGTGCGCACGGCAGCCACGCGGCCAGGCAGTTCGTCGTCACGCTGCACCACCTGCGGGCCGACGGTAACCACGCTCACGCGGGGTGCGGCTTCGGGCGTGGCTTCGGGGGTGGAGCAGGCCGTCATGGCCAGGGCGAGGGCCGCGATCAACGCGACCGGAGTCCTGAAGGTTCTCATTGCTGTGCACAATGCCGCGCGGGCGGCTGATAGGTTCTGAAGAACCCAGTGTGCGTGGCGATGATGGGGTTTCGATGGAGGAACTGTGGAGATACGATGGAGGCAAGCACCTTAAGGCCCCGCCCCTGCATGCATGCCGCCCCTGCCCTCGCCGCCCTCGTCCTGATCGTCGAGGATGAGGCCGAGATCGCCGACATTCTTACCGCCTATCTGGAACGCGAAGGACTGCGTACGCTGCGCGCCGCCGACGGCCACAGTGCACTGGACCTGCATCGCAGCGCCCGCCCCGACCTGGTCCTGCTCGATGTGCAGCTGCCGCGGCTGGATGGCTGGAGCGTGCTGACCCAGCTGCGCCAGCGCGGCGAGACGCCGGTGATCATGCTGACCGCACTGGACCAGGACCTGGACAAGCTGACCGCACTGCGCATGGGCGCTGATGACTACGTGGTCAAACCATTCAATCCGGCCGAAGTGGCGGCGCGCGTGCGCGCCGTGCTGCGGCGTACGTTGCGCGCCTCGCGCGTGGACGCCCCGACCGCGCTGCGGGCGGGCCCGCTGCTGATCGACTCGGCCACCCACGCCGTGCACGTGGAGGGCGAAGGCTACAGCCACGAAGTGCTGCTCACGCTCACCGAGTTCAAGCTGCTGCACTGCATGGCGCTGGCGCCGACGCGCATCTTCAGCCGCAGCGAACTGATGCACGAATGCCTGCCGGAAAGCGAGGCGCTGGAGCGCACGGTCGACAGCCATGTCAGCAAGCTGCGCCGCAAGCTGGATGAAGTGGGCATGGTCAATGTGCCGGCCAGCGTGCGTGGCGTCGGCTACCGGTTGATGGCCGACCGCTGATGGCCCGCCTGCGCCGCTCCGGGCTCAGCCGCCACATCATCGTCTCGATGTCGCTGATGGTGATCGGCGTCATCGTGATGATGATCCTGTCATCGTGGCTGCTGTATGCGGTCCTGGTCGAATTCTTCCCCGGCACTACCGAGGAGCCGGAAAGCTGGCTGCCGACCGGCCCTGAACTGGCATGGATGGTCGGCGTGATCCTGACCGGCCTGGCGCTGGCCATCGCCGCCTCGTTCCGTCTTGCCCATCGCATCCTGTCGCCGTTGAATTCGCTGGTGGACAGCGTGCGCGCGCTCGCGGGCGGCGACCTCGGTGCTCGTGCCAGCGTCGAGGAAAACTCGCCGGGCGAAGTGGCCACCTTGGTCGAGGACTTCAATGCCATGGCGCGGCGGCTGCAGCACGTGGAGAGCGAGCGTGCGATGTGGCATGCAGCCATCGCCCATGAACTGCGGACTCCGGTGACGATCCTGCGCGGCCGCCTGCAGGGCCTGGCCGAGGGCGTCTTCCAGCCGGACGAATCACAGTTCCGCAGCCTGCTCGCCCAGGTCGAGGGCCTGTCACGACTGATCGAGGATCTGCGCGTGCTGAGCCTGTCCGACAATGCGCGGCTGGACGTGCGCCGCGCACGTACCGACGTGGTGGCCGAAGTGCATTCGGTGATGACCCTGGTCGATCCCCAGTTCCGCGCCGCCGGCTTCGTGCTGGAGCTGGAAACCAGCCGCGAAGAACACAACGCGCACTGCGACCCGACCCGCCTGCGCCAGGCGCTGCTGGCGCTGCTGGAGAACGCGCGCCGCTATGCCAGCCCGGGCAAGGTGCGGATTGCCGTGCATGACACACCGGGCCATGTGCAGGTAGCGATCGAGGATGAGGGCCCGGGCATCGACCCTGAGCTGCACGCCGACATCTTCTCTCCGTTCATGCGTGCCGACGGTTCGCGTTCGCGCCAGGGTGGCGGTAGCGGGCTCGGCCTGGCGGTGGTCAAGGCCATCGCCGACGCGCACGGCGGCCGCGTCTACTGCACGGCGGGCAACGCTGGTGGCAGCCGTTTCGTTATCGAGCTGCCGCGCCAATAGCCGGCGTGGCTGCCTGTTCCCGCAGGCGGGCACCGAGCGCAGCGAGGTTGGCGTCGATCGCATCCATTTCGTTGCGCTGCTTCTCCGGCAGCTGCTGACGCAGCTGTACGCGCAGCGCCTGCCAGGCCGGCACCGCCTGTGCGCTGGCGGTGGCAACCGCTTCGGCCAGCACCGCCTGCTCATCGGTCAGCGGCAACCCGTAGCCGCCGTCCGCCAGCAGCGTACCCGGGCGCAGCCATTGCCCACCCTGCTCCAGCAACTGGCGCAGGCCCCGGGTCTCGGCACTGTCCGGTGCGGCCAGCAGGCGCCGTTTCAGCACATCGCGCGCGCGCAGCTCGGCGCGGCGTTGCGCAGCCTGTTCCAGCAGCAGCAGGCCGGCGCTTGCGCGCAGGTCGCCCTGCAGCAACCACAGCGCACGCTGCTGTGCGGGCAGCTTCAACCAGCCGCGTACGTCGCGTGCGGGCAATGCCAGCTGGGCTGCCGCCACGCCGAACAACTGCTGGTAGTGATCGCGTGCCGAGGCGAAGTAGTAACCCTGCGCCTGTGCTGCATTGCGGTCCGTGAGTACCTGCTCGTCCAGCACATGCAGCTGCGACAGCCGACGCTTCAAACCACGCGGACTCAGCTGGGCCAGCCCGACCTCCCCCAGCCGCGGCACACCCGCCTGCAGCAGCTTGGCGGTTTCCACCGCGCAGTTGTTGCTGACGAAGTAATAGCGCCCGTCATAGCTCCAGTGCACCTGCGCAGTGCGCTCGAGCAGGCTGGCGATCTCGCCGGGCGACAACTGCAACGGCAGCGACTGCAACCCGCGCAGTTCCACCTTGGTGTACTCGTCCACCACCTGCTGCAGCGGCAGCACGAACAGTCGCGACGGGTAGCCACCGGTAAGGCCACGCCAGTTGGAAATCTGCACGTCACCAACGAAGGCACGGAACGAAAGCACGCGGTGGTATTCCAGGTCCAGGCGACAGTCCGGCCCCGGCGCACGGCCCGGCCGGCAGATCACCAGCCGCAGCATGCTGTGGCCCCAGCGGCTCATCGGCTGCGCGCTGCCTTCGGCAAACAGGTAGTCCACCGCGTAGACACGTGCCGGGTCGAGTTGCAGCAACGACGCCGCGCCCTCTTCCGGTTCGGCCTGCAGCAATGGCAACGTGGTCGCGCAGTGCGACTGCGGCAGCGATGTCGGGGTTCCGAAATGGGCCTGGTACCACTGCGCCAGTGCCGGGCGCCGGCAGGCAAACTCGCTGTCGAGCACGAAATGCTCGGCGTTCACTGCCAGGTACTCGGCCGGATCCTTCAGTTCATAGGCGTCCGGACTACGGTCACGGAAATCGTTGTCTCCACGGCCGATATGCCAGGGCTTGCGCTGCCATCCGGCCAGATCACGCCAGCGCATACTGCGCGACCAGTTCGCCCCCGTACGGTCTGCAACATGGGTCAGTTCGTGTACCAGCGCGCTGCGTCGCGCACGCCGCGCACCGGGCATGCCGTCATCCAGCAGATCGCGGCGCAACGTGATGCGGCCGGCGAAGGCGCGGCCATGCACCTCGGCGGGAAGGCCATCACTCCAGCGCACCTGCACCTGCGCCGGCAGGGCGCGCAGCAGGCCATCTGGCAACAATGACTGCACGTCGGCCAGGGTCTGCGTCGCCACCTGCTGCTGTGCAGGGCTCAGCCCCGCAGGATCGAGCTGCAGGCGATCAGCCGCGTGCGCGACATGAGCGATCAGCAGTAGAGCCACGCCGTGCGTGGCTGCGTTCCACCGCCCAAACCACTGTAGAGCCGAGCCATGCTCGGCTGCTGTTGGGATCCGCGTGCGCTGGGCGTTCAGCCGAGCATGGCTCGGCTCTACAGAAAGCGATGACGCCGAGGTCATGCAGCCCGGATCAACGCGCCAGCAGCGCGCGGGCCAGTTCCAGGTCGCTCTGTTGCTGCGCGGCAGTGCTCTGCTCACGCAGGTGGACCAGCGCGGCTTGCAGGCGGGCACCACGGATCTGGCCATCGCTTGCGACGAACGCAGCGGCATCGTCGCGTGCAGCCAGCACCACCTTGTCGTCACCCGAGCTGCTGCCCGAGGAACCGGAGGAAGCACCCGTGGCCGAACCGGCCGACGTGCCGGCGAAGCTGGAAGCGAAGCCGGCCAGCGGCAGGGACAGCAGGGCGAGCAGCAGAAGCGGACGGGTCATCGGTTCGAAGCCGGTTGTTAGGAAGCGTGGAGCGTAACGGGTGCGTGAAGGATTTGCCCGGCTCAAACGTCGAACAGCTTGCCGGGGTTCAGCCGCGCTTGGGGATCGAACGCGCGTTTGACCGCCTTCATCAGGGCGATCTCGGCCGGGCCGCGGGTGCTGTCCAGGTAGCCCTTCTTGACCAGACCGATGCCGTGCTCGGCCGAGATGCTGCCGTCGAAGCGGGCCAGCACCTGCGCCAGCAGCTTGGTTACGTGCTCGCATTGCGCCACGAAATCAGCGTCACTGGTGTCGTCCGGCTTGAGCACGTTGATGTGCAGATTGCCGTCGCCGATGTGGCCGAACCACACCACATCGAAATGCGGGTAGGCCTGCCCGATCAGCGCCTGGGTCTCGGCCAGGAACGCCGGCATCGACGAGATCCGCACCGAAACATCGTTCTTGTAGGGCTTGTAACGGGCAAGCGACTCAGTGATGCCTTCGCGCAGGCGCCACAGCTGCGCGGCCTGCGCGTCGCTGGCACTGATCACGCCATCGCTGACCCAGCCATTGCCCATGCAGTCCTCGAACGCGGCCATCGCAGCCGCTTCCTGGGCCTCGTCGCCGGCCGCGAACTCGGTCACCACGTAATACGGGTGCACTTCGTCGAACGGCGCCTGCGCGCCATGCGCCAGCACGTGCTCCAGCGCCCGGTCGGTGAAGAATTCGAAGGCCTGCAGCTGCAGGCGCGCGCGGAACGCGGCGAATACCTGCATCAGCACCTCGAAGCTGGGTACGGCCAGCAGCATCACATTGCTGGCCGGTGGCGGATCGGTCAATTTCACCGTGGCTTCGACGATCACGCCCAGCGTGCCTTCCGAGCCGATCAGCAGCTGGCGGAAGTCGTAGCCGCTGGAGTTCTTGATCAGGCCCTTGTTGAGCTCCAGCAACTCGCCATCAGCCGTGACCACTTTCAGCCCGGCGATCCACTCGCGGGTGTTGCCGTAGCGGATCACGCGGATGCCACCGGCATTGGTAGCGATGTTACCGCCGATCGAGCAGGACCCGCGCGCGGCGAAATCCACCGGGTAGATCAGGCCGTGATCCAGCGCAGCGTTGTGCACGGCCTCCAGCGGCATGCCGGCCTGCACCACCAGGGTGCGATCGACCGCGTCGTAGGCCAGTGCCTTGTTCATCCGTTCCAGGCTGAGCACCAGCTCGCCGTTGGCGGCCACCGCGCCACCCGAGAGGCCGGTGCGGCCACCGGACGGCACCACGGCCACGCCCTCGCCTACGCTCCAGCGCATCACCGCCTGCACTTCCTCGACCGTGGCCGGCAGTGCGATCGCCAGCGGCGCCGGCGTCCAGCGCCGGGTCCAGTCGCGCCCGTAATGCTCCAGGTCGGACGGATCGGTCTTCAGCTTCAGGCCGGGGCAGGCTTGTTGCAGCGAGGCAATGCGGGAATCGGTCATGACGGTCCAGCGCGGTGCGTGAAGAACGGGCAAGCGTGCCAGCGGCACGCGCCAGCGTCCAGCCCCGCAGCCGTGCAGATAGCTACGGATGCAACCAATTGCGCACTGCACCATGGCCGCTGCGATCTGGCATAGTGGTCAGCCCCTGTCCCACTGGCCGTGTCGCCCCATGTCGCCGAAGAAGACCTCGTTCCCGAAGCAGGATATCCGCGTGCTGTTGCTGGAGGGGGTCAGCCAGACCGCCGTGGAGGTATTCAGCGCCGCCGGCTACAGCCAGATCGAAGCGCACACCAAGGCGCTGCCCGAGGACGAACTGAAGGCACGCATCGCCGAGGCGCATATCGTCGGCATCCGTTCGCGCACCCAGCTCAGCGCCGAAGTGCTGGCCGAGGCCAAGCGCCTGATCGCGGTGGGCTGCTTCTGCATCGGCACCAACCAGGTCGACCTGGACGCGGCCGAGCTGGCCGGCATCCCGGTGTTCAACGCGCCGTACTCCAACACCCGCAGCGTGGCCGAACTGGTGATCGCCGAGGCGATCATGCTGACCCGCGGCATTCCGCAGAAGAACGCCGAATGCCATCGCGGCGGCTGGTCGAAGTCGGCCAGCGGCAGCCATGAAGTGCGCGGCAAGACGCTGGGCATCATCGGTTACGGCCACATCGGCACCCAGGTCGGCGTGCTGGCCGAATCGCTGGGCATGCAGGTGATCTTCCACGACGTGGAAACCAAGCTGGCACTGGGCAATGCCCGTGCGGCGGCCAGCCTGGACGACCTGCTGGCGCGCGCCGACATCGTCACCCTGCACGTGCCGGAGACCCCGTCCACGCAGTGGATGATCGGCAGCACCGAGCTGGCGAAGATGCGCAAGGGCGCGCACCTGATCAATGCCGCGCGCGGCACCGTGGTCGACATTGATGCGCTGGACGCGGCCCTGGCCAGCGGCCACGTCGGCGGCGCCGCGCTGGACGTGTTCCCGGTCGAGCCGAAGGGCAATGGCGATATCTTCGAATCGCCGCTGACCCGCCACGACAACGTGATCCTGACCCCGCACGTCGGTGGCAGCACGCTGGAAGCGCAGGACAACATCGGCATTGAAGTAGCGGCCAAACTGGTGCGCTACAGCGACAACGGCAGCACCCTGTCGGCGGTCAACTTCCCGGAAGTGACCCTGCCCGAGCACGCCGACAGCCTGCGCCTGCTGCACATCCACCAGAACGTGCCGGGCGTGCTGTCCAAGGTCAACGAGATCTTCTCGCGCCACAACGTCAACATCGACGGCCAGTTCCTGCGCACCGACCCGAAGGTGGGCTACGTGGTGATCGACATCACCGCCAGCGAGGAACAGGCCGCCGCCGTGCGCGACGAGCTGGCCGCGATTCCGGGCACGCTGCGCACGCGCATCCTGTACTGAAAAAAGGGGACGGAGGGGATTAAGTCGTTTGCGGCACCTGCGGCATAAACGACTTAATCCCCTCCGTCCCCTTTTTCATCAACGCGCCAACCACCGGCGCGCCATGCGCTGCATGGATTCGTCCGATTCCGGATCGGCCGCGACCTCGGTCACCGGCCGCCAGGCCAGCTCCAGCGATTCCTCGCTGAGCACGAAGGCCTCGCCACCCAGCGCCCGGATCACGAAACGCACGTCGTAGTGCCAGTGCCCCGGCACGTCCTTGCGCTCCGGAATCCAATGCTTGTCCAGATCGAAGATGGCCGGGTCTTCCAACACCAGGCCGCTCAGGCCCGACTCCTCCTCGGCTTCCTTCAGCGCCACCTGGGCCAGGTCGCGGTCGCCGTCGGCGTGGCCGCCCAGCTGCAGCCAGCGCTGCAGCTTGCGGTGATGGGTCAGCAGCAGGCGCTGGCCGTCGGCACTGACCAGCCAGCAGCTGGCGGTGAAGTGGCCGGCCAGCCGCTCGCGCCGGAACGGATCTTCCGGATCGTCCAACAATGTGCCGAATTCGGCAGCCAATGCGTCGTGGGCGGGCTCGCGGCGGGCGTAGTCCCGCAGCAGGCCACGCAGGCGATCGTCAAGCACTGCAAGGGTTTCGGTGGTCTGGCTCATGAATGGGCGGCGTTTGGAAAAATACTGCTCATTATCGCCGTTCATTGTTGCGATTGCGCTTGTGCGTTGGCTTCAGCTTTGGCTAAGGTACAGCGGGCCGTTCGCGCGGCCTTCACCATTCCAGGGTTGCCGGCAACGTATCGGCGGCCCACCCAATCCGATCACTAGGAAGTACTGCATGCTGAAAGCTCTGTTGAGGGTCAAGCCGGTTGAACCGGCCGGGCACGTCGATGCTGGCGAACCCATCGAAGGCAGCCTGGACGGCGAAGCCACGTTGAAACGGACCCTCACGGCTAAACACCTCATCCTGCTTGGCGTGGGTGCGGTGATCGGCGCAGGTATCTTCGTGCTGACCGGCCAGGCTGCGGCCAACCACGCTGGCCCGGCAGTGATGCTGTCGTTCGTCATCGCCGGTTTCGCCTGCGCCCTGGCGGGCCTGTGCTACGCCGAATTCGCGGCGATGATGCCGGTCTCCGGCAGCGCCTACTCCTACTCCTACGCCACCCTCGGCGAGGGCATGGCCTGGTTCATCGGCTGGTGCCTGGTACTGGAATACCTGTTCGCCTCGGCCTCGGTCGCGGTGGGCTGGTCGGCATACCTGATCAGCTTCATCACCACCACGCTGCACATGCCGTTCCCGGATGCGCTCAGCGCAGCCCCGATCGCCTGGACCGGCAGCGAGTTCATCGCCTCGGGCAAGCTGTTCAACCTGCCGGCAGTACTGATCGTGGCGGCGGTGTCCGGCCTGCTGTACGTGGGCGTGACCCAGTCGGCCTTCGTCAACGCGATCATCGTGGCGATCAAGGTCACCGTCATCTGCCTGTTCATCGGCATCGGCGCGGCCCACATCGACCCGGCCAACTGGCAGCCGTTCATCCCGGAAAACACCGGCGTGGCGGGTGAGTTCGGCTGGAGCGGCGTGTTCCGTGCGGCCACCATCGTGTTCTTCGCCTACATCGGCTTCGATGCGGTCTCCACCGCCGCCGGCGAAACCAAGGACCCGCAGCGCAACATGCCGATCGGCCTGCTCGGCTCGCTGGCCGTGTGCACCATCGTCTACATCATCGTCTGTGCGGTGCTGACCGGCATGATGCCGTACCACCTGCTGGGCACCGACAAGCCGGTGGCCACCGCGCTGGAACCCTACCCGACCCTGTCCTGGCTGAAGACCCTGGTCGAGATCGGCGCCATCGCCGGCCTGTCCTCGGTGGTGCTTGTGATGATGATGGGCCAGACCCGCATCGCCTACACCATCTCCCGCGACGGCCTGCTGCCGAAGTTCTTCGGCAGGGTCCACGCCCGCTTCCGCACCCCGTACGTCGCCACCATCGTGGTCGGCGTGATCGCCGCCGCACTGGCCGGCCTGGTACCGCTGAACGTGCTGGGTGAACTGGTCTCGATGGGCACCCTGCTGGCCTTCGCCACGGTCTGCATCGGCGTGCTGGTGCTGCGCTATACCAAGCCGGAGATTCACCGCCCGTTCCGCGTGCCGGCGGTGTGGATCATCTGCCCGCTCGGCGCAGCCACCTGCCTGTTCCTGTTCTGGCAGGCGTTCGTTGTGCACTGGCACCTGTTCGTTGGCTGGACGCTGCTCGGCCTGCTGATCTACCTGGGCTACGGCATCCGCAACAGCAAGCTGGCCAAGTCGCCCTGATCCGCCTACGGGCCGGCCTCGCGCCGGCCCGTCCGTTTTCCCCGCGCGCCGGTCATGGCGCGCATCGACAAGACCACCACACATGTTCAAGCAACTGTGGGCCACCAAGCACCCGCATGCCGCCCATGAAGACGCCAACGGCCTGAGCCTGCGCCGCCACCTCGGCCCCTGGGGGCTGACTGCCCTGGGTATCGGCGCGGTGATCGGCGGCGGCATCTTCGTCATCACCGGCCAGGCCGCCGCCAACCACGCCGGCCCGGCCATCATGCTGTCCTTCGTACTGGCCGCCATCTGCTGCGCCTTCTGCGCGCTGGCCTACGCGGAATTCGCCTCGATGGTGCCGGTTTCCGGCAGCGCCTACACCTATACCTACGCCACCTTCGGCGAGCTCTCCGCCTGGTTCATCGGCTGGATGCTGGTGCTCGAGTACGGCGTCTCCGCCTCGGCGGTCGCGGTCAGCTGGACCGGCTATTTCCTCAGCCTGCTCAGCCAGTTCGACATCCATCTACCGGCGGCGCTGGTCAGTGCCCCACTCGATGCACAGCTGCGCCCCACCGGCGCGATCGCCAACCTGCCGGCCGCCGCGCTGGTACTGCTGCTGACCTGGCTGTGCTACGTCGGCATCAGCAAGTCCTCGGCGATGAACATGGCAATGGTCGTGCTGAAGACCGGCCTGATCCTGCTGGTCATCGTGGTCGGCTGGAAGTACGTGGACACCAGCAACTGGACCCCGTTCATTCCGGCCAACGAAGGCCCCGGCAAGTACGGCATGGAAGGCGTGCTGCGTGGCGCGGCGATGGTGTTCTTCGCCTACATCGGTTTCGAGGCGGTGTCGGTGGCGGCGCAGGAATCGAAGAACCCGCAGCGCGACATGCCGTTCGGCATGATGCTGTCGCTGGTGATCTGCACCGTGCTGTACATCGCGATGGCCGCAGTGATGACCGGCCTGGTGCCGTTCCAGCTGCTGGGCACCGACGAGCCGGTGGTGACCGCGGTGGCCGCGCATCCGCAGCTGGGTTGGTTGCGTTGGGTGGTCGAGGTCGGCGCGCTGGTCGGCCTGTCTTCGGTGGTGCTGGTGATGATCATCGGCCAGCCGCGCATCTTCATGATCATGGGGCGCGACGGCCTGCTGCCGCCGGTGTTCACCAGGATCCACCCGAAGTACCGCACCCCGCACATCAACACCGTGATCACCGGCATCGGCATCGCCCTGCTGGCGGCGCTGTTCCCGCTGGACATCCTGGGCGAGCTGACCTCGATGGGCACGCTGATCGCGTTCGCGGCGGTGTGCGCGGGCGTGCTGATCCTGCGCCGCACCCAGCCGGACCTGCCGCGTCCGTTCCGCATGCCGATGGCGTGGCTGATCTGCAGCCTGGGCGTGCTGAGTTGCCTTGCGCTGCTGTCGGCGATGACGATGCACAACTGGATGCTGATGGGCGTGTGGACGTTCGTTGGTTTCGTGATCTATTTCTGCTACGGCTTCAGGCACAGCCGCCTGCGGGTGAAGTAAAGGGATTGCAGGGCCTGCGGCCCTGCACCCGCCTTTGAAGCCGGAGCAACGGCAACAGCTGGGCTGAGGGGTTTGGCGGGGAGGCATGGGTTCGCGGGGGACGCCGTGAATCCGTCCATGGAGGCTTAGCCGCGCCATCCATGGCGCGGATACCCCCGCGAACCCATGCCTCCCCGCCCATGACAGTCTCCCGGCGCATCCGGTGGATCCACGCCATGCGTGGATGAGACGTTCTCATGAACGAATATTCCGGAATCAATGATTCTGTAGAGCGGAGCCATGCTCGGCTCCGAGCGAAGCGACCCGCTTTTGCCTTTCCTTCTTCACTCCGTGGCTGGCCGCACGCCGGAACCTGTCAGAGGCGGGGCGGGTGGGCCGTGCAGGGGCGTTGGCGCCATGGATGGCGCCATCGAGCTTACAGGGGTGAGGGCGCTTTGCCTGCGAAGCACTGCTTCGCGAGTGACCGAACGCCCAGCCGCCAGCGGCTGGGCCTGGCCCCGGAGGGGGACTTGCAGCGTCCCCTGCACGGCCCACCCGCCCCGCCACCCCCATGAATCGCTTTCCGTGACCAACCAACCACCTCCCAGCCACGAGGGGCTCAGCCGTTGGCCGAATCCAGTAAAATCGCCCGCATGAACACCCCCACCTTCCCCTACGACACCGCGCGCCTGAGCGAACTGGCCCAGCTGCTGATCGACAACGTCCGCGAACTGGCCCACGCCGGCTGGACCCCGGCCACCAGCAGCAACTTCTCCCACCGCCTGGACGACCGCCACGCCGCGATCACCGTCTCCGGCAAGGACAAGGGCCGCCTGATCGAGGACGACATCATGGTGGTGGACTTCGACGGCCAGGCCGTCGGCCGCCCGCTGCGCCCGTCTGCCGAGACCCTGCTGCACACCCAGCTGTACCGTCGCTTCCCGGAGATCGGCTGCGTGCTGCACACCCACTCGCCGGTGCAGACCATCGCCTCGCGCCTGTACGCGCCGCAGGGCCACATCCGAGTGGAAGGCTACGAGCTGCTGAAGGCCTTCGCCGGCAACAGCACCCACGAGATGGCCATCGATGTTCCGGTGTTCGCCAACACCCAGGACATGAACGTGCTTTCGAAGCAGGTCGATGACCTGCTCGACCGGCAGAACCTGTGGGGCTACCTGATCGATGGCCACGGCCTGTATGCCTGGGGCCGCGACATGGCCGAAGCGCGCCGGCACATGGAAGCCTTCGAGTTCCTGCTGCATTGCGAGCTGGAGCTGCGCAAGCTGCGCGGCTGAACCCGCATGCAGGTGTAGATGCCGATCCGGAATCTGCGCCCTGCCCCCACCCTGCTACCCTGTCTTCCCCCCGAGACGTTCAAGCTGCCGCCATGAGCCGACTGCGCATCTACGACGACACCCGCCCCGAATCGCCGCTTCTGGATACCCAGGACGGCGCGGTCATCGCTGCCGAACTGCAGAAGATCGGCGTCACCTTCGAGCGCTGGCAGGCCACCGCACCGGTCGCACCGGGCGCCAGCCAGGATGAAGTGTTCGCCGCTTACCGCGCCGACATCGACCGCCTGGTTGCCGAGCGCGGCTTCAAGAGCGTGGACGTGGCCTCGATCGCCCCGGACAACCCGAACCGCGCCGAGCTGCGCAGGAAGTTCCTCGACGAACACTTCCACAAGGAAGACGAGGTGCGCTTCTTCGTCGCAGGCTCCGGCCTGTTCACCCTGCACGTGGGCGACAAGGTCTATGAGATCGAGTGCGTGAAGGACGACCTGATCGCCGTGCCCGACGGCACCACCCACTGGTTCGACATGGGCGATGAGCCCAGCTTCGTGGCGATCCGCTTCTTCACCGAGCCGGATGGCTGGGTCGGTCACTTCACCGGCACCGACATCGCGCAGAAATTCCCCCGTTACGTACCTACCCAGGCATCCTGATCCATGCAGCCCCGCGTCATCCTGACCGATATCGAAGGCACCACCAGCAGCATCTCGTTCGTCAAGAACGTGCTGTTCCCCTATGCCCGCAAGGCGCTGCCCGCGTTCGTCGCCGAGCACGGCCAGCAGCCGGAAGTCCGCCGTTGGCTGGATGCGGTGGCTACCGAGATCGGCGGCGCCTGCCAGGACAGCCTGGTAGCCGAGACGCTGCAGGGCTGGATCGACCAGGACCGCAAGCACACCGCACTGAAGGCGCTGCAGGGCCTGATCTGGGACGAAGGCTACCGCCGCGGCGACTACACCGCGCACTTCTACCCGGAAGTGGCGCCGGTGCTGAAGGGCTGGCACGCCTCCGGCCTGCCGCTGTACGTGTACTCCTCCGGCTCGGTGCCGGCGCAGAAGCTGTTCTTCGGCTTCAGCGATGCCGGTGACCTCAGCCCGCTGGTATCGGGCTGGTTCGACACCGAAGTCGGCGGCAAGCGCGAGGCCGACAGCTACCGCCGCATCGTGCAGGCCATTGGCGTGCCGGCCGGCGAGATCCTGTTCCTGTCGGATGTGGTGGAAGAACTGGATGCTGCCCGCGAAGCCGGCCTGCAGACCCGCCTGATTGATCGCCTGGATGACTACCCGCTGCCGCGCACCGGCCGGGCCGCCAACGGCCACGAGCGGGTCGAGAATTTCCAGCAGATCCAGCTGTAAGCAAGAAAAAGGGGACGGAGGGGATTAAGTCGTTTGGGGCCCATGTGTGCCACAAACGACTTAATCCCCTCCGTCCCCTTTTTTGCTCAACGGTCGTTGAGGGTCTTCACCTTCAGCGCTTCGCGAAGGGTAACCAGATCCACCGGACCGCGCACCGCGATATCGCGGGTTTCGCCCGGCAGCAGGTCCAGCAGGTTGTCTTCGACCTGCACATCCAGCGCGCCGAAATCGATCCACGTCGCGCGCACATACGCCGCGCTTTCCAGCCGCAGGCGATAGTGGTCGCCCTCGATGCTCAAGGCAGCCTTCAGCTTCTGTCGGGGCAATACCTGGTCCTTCGCTTCGACGAAACCGACCACCTGGCGGGCACTCACCGCCCCGTTCTGCAGCAGTTCGAACACCGCCACCGTGCGCTTCGGGTCGGCACCGGCCAACAATTCGGCATCGCGGAAATCACCGATCGAAGTGACACCGGCAGCGGCCAGGGTCACCGCGTCCTCGCGACGACGCAGCACCTTGCCGTCCACATCCATCACCCGCAACCGCCAACGTGCATCCAGCGCGGCGCCATCATTGATCAGGCGCACCCGCGTGCTGCCCTCATCACGCAATGCCGCCAGCGTGAGCGGCGCAAAGAAGCGCCGCGCGGCGAAGTGCAGCGCCTTCCAGCGGCCGAAGTAATCCACGCTGGACCACGAGGCACCGGGCCAGACATCGTTGAGCTGCCAGTACAGCGAACCCATCGTGTACGGCCGCGAGGCGCGATGGTGCAGCGCCGCCAGCGCGATGCCATCGGCCTGCATCACCTGGCTGAGGTAGACGAAGTCCTCGAAGTCCTTCGGCGTGCCGTAGCCCAGTTCGATGTAGTGCAGCAGGCGGCTGTTGCCCTCGCCGGCCATGAATTTCTGGTGCGCGCGGATCACCGGGCTGTCGATGCGCTGCTCGGCGCGGGTGGCGATCTGGTCAACCGTCGCCACCGAAGGCCACGCCTGTAGCCCGTACTCGGACATGAAGCGAGGCGTTTCGCGCAGGTAGGCCTGCACCGGCAACGCCGGATTGCCCCAGACCTGCCAGTAGTGCTTGTCGCCGCGGGTCGAGTCGTTGGCCTTCTCATCCAGATCATTGCTGGGCGAACTGGACCAGTACGGTACGCCCAGCCCTTCCTCACCCACCACCTGGCGCAGGTCATTGCCGAACAGGTCGACGTAGCCCTGCCAGACCTTCGCTGCAAACGCCGGGTCAGCCGCCTTCAGGTCGCGGCCGTGGCCCCAGTCCTTCCAGGCGGTTTCTTCCTCGTTGTTGCCACACCACAGCACGATGCTGGGGTGATGGCGCAGCCGGCGCACGTTGTCGCGCGCCTCGGCCACCACGCTGGCACGGAAGGTCGGATCGTAGCCCGGCTGCATGCCGCCGCCGAACATGAAATCCTGCCAGACCAGCAGGCCCAGCTCATCGGCGATGTCGAAGAACGCATCTTCCTCGTAGTAGCCGCCGCCCCAGTTGCGCAGCATGTTCATGTTGGCGTCGCGCGCGGCGGTCAGCACCTGGCGCAGTCGTGCGGCATCGACACGTGCGGGGAAGGCATCGAACGGAATGACGTTGGCGCCCTTGGCGAAGATCTCCACACCGTTGATGACGAAGGCGAAGCCCTGCCCGCCCCTGGCGTCTTCCTCGCGGCGCAGTTCGACCGTGCGCAGGCCGATGCGCTGCTCGCGCGCCAGCGTTGCATCGCCGCCGCCATCCAGGCGAGCCTGCACGGTATAGCGATCCTGAGCACCATGGCCCACCGGCCACCAGCGCCGCGGCGTGGCCAGCTCAACCGGCAGCTCAACCGTATTCTGGCCTGGCTTCAGCAACACCGTGCGTTGCACCTGCGCCACGTTGCGGCCTTCCGGATCACGCACATCCACATTCACCAAGGCCGAACCCGCTGCAGCACCCTGCTCCACCTGCAGCAGCACCGCCAGCTTCGCCTGCTCCGCGCTCAATGCATCGGTACGCACGGCCAGATCGGTCAGGCGGTGCGCGTCCCAGGCCTGCAGGTCGACTCCGCGCCAGACACCGGCGGTGACATAGCGCGGGCCCCAGTCCCAGCCGAAGTGATAGGCCGGCTTGCGCGCGAAGTTGCCGACCATCGCGTCTTTGGGCTCATCCCCATAGGGCGACGGATAGTTCCCGGCGATCTTGTGCGGCATCGCCTGTACGCTCGGCAGCAGCGTGCGGATCGGTGAGCGGAACACGATCTGCAATTCGTTGCCGCTCGCGCGCAGGCGCCCGTCCACACGTGCATGCCATGTGCGGTGCGCGTTGTCCGCGCGCAGCAGCGGCTTGCCGTTGAGGCTGACCTCGGCGTAGGTATCCAGCCCGTCGAAACGCAGTTCGGCATTCGGCTTGGCCAGCGTCGTGGCGTCCACGTCAAAGCGGGCGCGGTACTCCCAGGCAGCCAGGCCGATCCATTGCAGCTCGGCCTCGGGTGCACCGACGTACGGATCGCGGATCAGCCCATGCGCCAGCAGGTCGGTGTGCACGCTGCCCGGCACCTTCGCCGCCCGCCATTGCTGCAGGCCTGGGTGGGCTGCACCCTCGGCGTCGCCGGGCAGCATGCGGAACTCCCACTGTGCCCGCAGAGGCGCCGCAGTTGCTGGGAAAGCGGACGCTGCGATCAGCAGCAGGAGCAGACGGACAACGAGGGAAATGCGATGCACGTGGCGCTCCTGTTTTTCCGCCGGGCGTGACCCAGCGCTACCGATTTCGGATTGCCAGGCATGGCCTGGCACTACTGCATTCGAACGATCTTCAACGCACGACGTTCAACACTTCGTAGCACGCGCCCATGGTGTGGTAATCCACCTTGCCGGCAGGGCTTTTCTCGTCGCTGTACTTGCGGTTGTCGGCATCGAGGATGCGGAACCATGCACCGTACTGGTGGTCGACGAAGTGCTCCCACGAATACGCCCAGATGCGTTCGTACCACTGCCAGTAGCGGTCATCGCCGGTACGCTTGGCCATCAGCGCGGCGGTCGCCAGCGTTTCGGCCTGCACCCAGAAATACTTGTCGTCGTCGCAGACGAAGCTGTCGCCGCCGATCGGGGCGCCGTCCATACCGGGCTGCCGGCGCGATTCAGGTGCGAAGCCGTAGTACAGGCCACCACGGGTGTCGTCCCAACTGCGTGCGACGGCGACGTCGAACAGATGCTGCGCGGTCGGCACCAGCCAGTCGGCCTGTACATGGCGATCGAGGATCAGCAGCAGTTTGGCCCACTCGGTCTGATGCCCCGGCTGGAAGCCCCACGGGCGGAACAGGTGCTTGGGATCGTCCAGGTTGTAGTCCCAGTCGATTTCCCAGTTCACATCGTAATGTTCCCAGACCAGGCCACCGGCCTTGGCGGCCTGGCGGCGGGTCATGTTGTCGGCCAGCTGCAGCGCGCGCTCGACATAGCGCTGCTCGCCACTGGCCTCGAACGCGGCCAGCATCGCCTCGCACATGTGCATGTTGGCGTTCTGGCCGCGGTAGCCAGTGAAGCTCCACTGGCCGTCAGCCTCGTCCTTGTACAGGCCATGCTGCGGCTCCCAGAAGCGTGCTTCCAGCAGCTGCCAGGTCTCGTCCATCCAGTCGCGCGCCTGCTCGATGCCCGCCTTCAGCGCGCAACTGTAGGCCAGCAGCACGAAGGCCACGCCGTAGCAGTGGTTCATATCGTCCTCGACCTTGCCGTCGCGCAGGGTCCAGGCATAACCGCCGGTGGCCGGGTTGCGGTGCACCTCGCGCAGATAGCGCACGCCATGCTCGACAGCCTCCCGGTACTCGGCATTGCCGAACTCGCGGTAGGCCATCGCATAGTTGAAGACGAAGCGGGTGCTGCTCACCAGGTGGCGGTGGCTGGCATCGTAGATGCTGCCGTCATCACGGAAGTAGTGGAAGAAACCGCCGTCCGGATCGATGCAGCGCGGGTGGTAGAACGCCATCGTGTCGGCGATATGCGCGCGCAGGAACGCGGGCGAACGGAAATCGGGCGAGGTGCTCATGCGGTAATGTCCTGGGCCTGCAGCAGCTGCTGCACTTCATCGAGCGAGGGCATCGCGGCGAACGCGCCCTTGCGGGTAACAGCCAGCGCACCCACGGCGGCACCGAAGCGCAGCGTGGCGGTGATCGCCTCCGGGTCCTGGCAGAACGCGGCAAAGCCTGCGCCCGCCCCACCACGCTCCAGCAGGCCGACCAGCACGCCACCGACGAAGGCATCGCCGGCGGCCGTGGTATCGACGGTGGCCACGCGGAAGCTGGTGACCGTGCCGTGGTTGTCGCGCGTGTACCAGTGCAGCGTGGCCGCACCATCGGTAACGATTACCCAGCGCGCCTGCGCGGCCAGAAGGCGCTTGAGCACCACTGACTCGCCATCGGCACCCAGCGGTGCCGCCAGGTAATCCAGCTCCTCGCGCGACAGCTTGACCAGGTCGGCGCGCTCCAGCGCCTGCCACAGGCGCGGCGTCGGATCTTCGTTGGCTGGCCACAGAGCCGGGCGCAGGTTGAGGTCCAGGCTGACCACCGCACCGGCGGCACGGGCGCGCTCCATGCCGGCGAAGGTCGCCTCGGCGATGGCCGGCTCGGTCAGGCTGTTGGAACAAACGTGGAAGCACTGCGCGCTGTCGAGGCACTCCGCCTGGAAGTCACTGTCACGGAACAGCAGGTCAGCCGCCGGCGGGCGGTAGAAACTGAAGCTGCGCTCGCCACTGGCATCCAGCGCGACGAAGGCCAGCGCAGTCTTGGCGGCGTCGGTGCGCACGATGTAATCCGTGCCCACGCCGTGCTCGACCAGACTGTCGGCCAGGAAGTCACCGAACATGTCGCGGCCAAGCATGCCGACGAACTGGGTCTTCGCCCCCAGCCGCGCAGCCGCCACCGCGACGTTGGCCGGCGCACCGCCGGCGTACTGCAGGAACGCGCGCGGGGTATCGGCCGAGGCGGGCGGCTGCGCTAGTAGATCGATCAAAATTTCGCCGAAGCAGACAATGGCACCCATTTCCGACTCAGCCTCCCTGCGTTGCGGAAGCCGGCGGGCGCGAACCCACCAGACCGTAGAAGATGATGTAGACGTAGCAGACCACCGGCAGCACGAAGCTGAGGTGCAGACCGATGCGGTCGGCCAGCATGCCCTGCAGCAGCGGGATGATCGCGCCGCCGACAATGGCCATGATCAACAGGCTGGACGCCTTGTTGGTCAGCGGGCCCAGGCGTTCGATGGCCAGCGAGAAGATGGTCGGGAACATGATGGAATTGAACAGACCGGTCGCCACGATGCCGTACAGCGCGACCTTGCCACCCGACGCCAGCGTGACGCCCAGCAGCACCACATTGGCCACTGCGAATCCGGCCAGCAGGCCGCGCGGCGAGTACTTGGCCAGCAACCACGCACCTGCAAAGCGACCAACCATGGCGCAGCCCCAGTAGGCCGACACATAGTGCGTGGCCTGCTGTTCAGTCATGCCGCCGATCTCCGGCAGTGCCAGGTAGTTCACCATCAGGCTGCCGATGGACACCTCAGCACCGACGTAGAAGAAAATAGCCAGCACGCCGAAAAGTACGTGCGGATGCTTGAGTGCATCCAGCAGCGTGTGGTGGCCGCTGTCGGCCTGCTCAGTGGTCTCGGTCAGGCTGGGCAGGCGGAACAGGTAGACGAACACTGCCAGCAGCACCAGTGCGATGGCCAGGCCCACGTACGGGCCCTGCACCGACTGCGCTTCGGCGGTACGGTAGGCAATCTGTTCGGCCACGGGCAGCGCGTTGATCTCGTCGCCGCTCTTCACTGCGGTGCTCAGAATCAGGAAACCACCAAACAGCGGCGCCAGAGTGGTACCCAACGAGTTGAGTGCCTGCGCCAGGGTCAGACGGCTCGATGCGGTCTGTTCCGGGCCCAGCAGCGCGACGTAGGGATTGGCTGCCACCTGCAGCACGGTAATGCCGGTAGCAAGTACGAACAGCGAACCAAGGAACGCTTCATAGGTGCGCAATGCGGCCGACGGCCAGAAGCCCAGCGCGCCCACGCCGGCGATCAGCAGGCCGGCGATGATGCCCTTCTTGTAGCCCAGGTGGGCCACCAGCCGACCGGCCGGCACCGACATCAGGAAGTACGCGCCGAAGAAGGTGAACTGCACCAGCATCGCGCGGGTGTAATTCAGTTCGAACACCGCCTTCAGGTGCGGAATCAGCACGTCGTTGAGGCTGGTCAGGAAGCCCCACATGAAGAATATGGTGGTGGCAACCGCCAGAGCAGCACGGACATTCATGACCGGCGCCTGGCTGCTGGAGGTACCCGATGGACGGGGCGTTGCGGAGATCGGCATGCGGTACGCGCCTCGATGCGCGGAAGGTCGTTGTTGCGTGGAAGGGGTGTACGGAGGAATCAGTTCGGTCGTGAGGCACTGCTTTCGCGGATGCGCAGCTGCACCGGCGCAACCGTGCGCCGTGGCGGCGCATCCGGTTCGTCCAGTCGTTGCAGCAGCAGCGCGGCAGCTTGCCGGCCCCGCTCGCGCGGATCGGCAGTGAGCGTGGTCAACGGCGGCACCGCGACCGACGCCTCGGAAATATCATCGAAACCGGTAACGGCGAAGTCGCCACCCGGGCGGATGCCACGCGAGTTCAAGCCCAGCATCAGGCCCAGCGCGACGGTGTCGTTGTAGCAGACCGCTGCACTCGGGCGATGTCCGTCGGCAAACAGCTCATCGGTGCGCGCCGCAGCTTCCAGGCGGTTCGGCGCCGACTCGATCATCCAGCCCGGCGGCAGCGACAGACCGGCCTCGGCCAGCGCCTGCTGGAAACCGGCACGGCGCTGGTGGCACGAGCTCGATGCAGCGTGGCCGCCAAAGAAGGCAATCTGGCGATGGCCGCGTTCGATCAGGTGGCGCGTGGCCAGATAGGCGCCGTGCTGGTTGTCCAGGGTCAGGAAATCCCAGTCGGCCCCGTCCAGCTCGCGGTTGAACAGCAGCACGTTGGCATTGGCACCTAGTGCCTGCCGCAGCAGCGCGGTATCGCTGCCCTCGGCCGGCGACAGGATCAGGCCGGCCGGGGTGTGCTCCATCAGCGTGGACAGCACCGCCTGCTGGCGCTCCGGCGATTCACCGGTACTGCCGAGCAGGGTCACGTAACCACGTCCACCCAGCGCCTCATCCACACCGGAGGCGAATTCGGCGAAGAAAGGGTTGGACAGATCGTTGATCACCAGCGCGATGCTCGACGAGGTCCGCCGGCGCAGGTTGGCCGCCGCGCGGTTGTAGACATAGCGCTGGCGGCGCAGTTCGGCCTCGACCTTGGCGCGGGTATCGACGTTGACCAGCGGGCTGCCGCGCAGCACCAGCGATACGGTTGCCCGTGACACGCCGATGGCACGCGCGATGTCGGTCACCGTCACCGCCTTGCCGGCGCGCTTGCTGGGACTGCTGCCGTTGTCGTTCATCGTCTTCCCGGACTCCGCTGGATGCTCAAGCCTAATGGATCAGGGCCCTGTCGTGCCGTGCCGTTCGCTGGGTCACCGCGAACGGCACAGTCCGTCTCAGCGCAGCTGGCTCCCCGGTGCCGCACACCAGGACACCGGCAGGTCCTTCACCGCCGTGCCCCAGCCCTGCTCCGGCGCCTTCGCATCGAGCGCGAACTGCAGGCGCGGGCCCTGCTGCAGCTGGTTCCAGTCCAGCCACACCGGTACATGCACCTGGCCATCGACCTGCACGCCCTGCACGTACTGCAGGCGGCGGCCATCGGCGCCCGGCGCGTCGATGCGCAGCGTGCGGCCATTGCCCATGTCCACTTCCACCTTGCTGAAACGCGGGGTGTGCAGCAGGAACTGGCCGCTGCCCGGCACCGCCGGATACACACCGATGGCACTGAACAGGTACCAGGCCGACATCGTGCCGAGGTCATCGTTGCCGGTCACGCCGTTGGGCGCATTGGTGAACAACTGCTGCGCGGCGCGCACCACGGCGGCGGTCTTCCACGGCTGGCCGATCAGCGTGTACAGCCACGGCGAGTGCAGGTCCGGCTCGTTGTTCGGGTTGTAGCGGAACTGGTTGTAATAGCTGTACGGCCCGACCACCCACTCCTTGCGGGCGGCATTGAGCGGATCGGCCTGCAGCGCGTCCATCGCGAAGAACGCATCCAGGCGTCGGCCGGCCTGTTCGCGGCCGTCCATCGCTTCGACCAGGCCCGGCACGTCCTGCTGCGCCAGCCACTGGTACTGCCATGCCGTGCCTTCATGGAAACCGTGGTGCGAGCGCGGGCTGTAGTGACCATCGGCCGGCGTGTACCACTGGCCGTCTTCGGTACGCGGGCGCGGGAAACCGGTGAAGCCGGACTCGGCGTCACGCACCTGCGGGTCCCACACCTTGCGCCAGTTGCGGCCGCGCTCACGCAGCGTCGCCGCGTCCTGCGCGTGGCCCAGGCCATCGGCCATCTGCGAGAGCGCACAGTCGGCCAGCGCATATTCCAACGTGGCCGAGCCGCCGTGGTGCGGATCGACGTCCATGCCCTTGGACGGGAACGCGCGGTCGTAGACCACATAGCCCTTGTCCAGGTAGGTCGGGTTACCGGAACGGCCGGCCATGCGCGAGTTCAGCGGCGGCGTGCCGAACGCATTGCGACGCAGCGCGTCCCAGGCCTGTGATTCGCGGCCCTTGAGCGCACCGAAGCGCCACAGGTCGACCATGAACGGCGTGACGGGATCGCCAGTCATGATGTTGGTCTCGAAGTTGGCATAGCCCCAGCGCGGCAGCCAGCCACCCTGCTCGTCGATCGCCAGCAGGGTACGGCCGATGTCACGCGCTACGTCCGGACGGGTCAGCGCCAGCCACTGGTTCTGCGCGCGGTAGGTATCCCACAGCGAGAAGTACTCGTAGTAGGTCCAGCCATCGGCACGGTGGATGCCATCGTCATAGCCGCGATAGCGGCCGTCGGCATCGTTGCCGGTCATCGGCTGCAGCAGCGCGTGGTAGGCCGCGCTGTAGAACACGGTGCGGTCATCGGCCGTACCGCCCTGCACACGTACCCGCCCCAGCTGCTCACGCCACGACTGCTGGGACAGCGCACGCATGCGGTCGAAACCGAGCAGCGCCCCACCCTGCATGCCGTCTGCGCGCAGATTGATGCGCGCGCCTTCGGCATCCACATGCGAGATCGCGCTGACCGCCGTCACCGATTGCCCCTTGGCCAGGTCAAAGCTGAGCCAGGCACCGTTCGGCTTCTGCTCGCCTTCCATGCTGTGGCGCGCACCCGGCAGGCCACCGCCTTCGCCCCAGGTACCGTGTGCCTTGAACGGGCGGTCGAACTCGATGCGGAACCAGGTGGTGTACTGATGGCCACCACAGAAACTCTTGGTGACCAGCTTGCCTTCCACCACGCGGTCGCCGACCACATCAACCACGCTGCCGATCACCGAGTGGCGCTCGTTCGCCTGGCCGACATTGACCAGCACGTGGCCATCGCCCTGGCGCTGGCTGAAGGTGTAGCGCTCGGCGGCGGCACGCGTACGCGCGGTGGTCTCGGCATCGATGCCGCCGTAGCTGGTCAGCCGCACCTTGTAATAGCCCGCCTGGCCAATCTCGCCGTCATGCGTGTACGACGCGGCATAGGCCTTGTGGTCAAACTTCTTCGCGTTGCCGGTATCGAAATCGCCGCCGGGACCGATCGAACCGGTCACCGGCAGCACCGACACCTGGCCACCCTGCTCCCAGCAACCTGCGCCGGAGATGAAGGAGTGGCCGAAACCGCGGATCTTCTCGTCGTCGTAGCGCCAGCCCGAATAGTGGCTGCCGATCGGGCTGACCTGGATCAGGCCGAACGGTGCCGACGCGCCCGGGAACGTGTTGCCGTCGTCCTTGCTGCCGATGAAGGTGTTGACCTCGCGCTCCAGCGCAGCCGGCGCGGCCTGCAGCAGCACCGGCACTGACGACAGTGCGAGCAGGCAGGCCAGGCGCAGCAGCGGGCGCGAGGACACTGGGACGGCGGGAGCGGACGGCACTGGACGCATGTCGGGTTCCTGTAGTCGATGAGGCGGAGGCAGACGGCCGGGGCCGTCCGGCACCGTTCCGCTGAGTCCCGCCACAACTGGCAGAGAGCTCCCCCTGGAATGACGCCCGACCCACCAGACCGTGGATTTAGATCGATTCAAGTAGAGCATGCAGGTTCAGCCGAATGCATTCTGCGGCGCAGCATGAGGGGGGGTGTTCGGCAGGGCTGCGCCCTGCACCCGCTCCGAGCTGGAGCAACAGCAACAGCAGAAGCTGATTTCCTGTGGGGAGACGGGGTGGGTCCGGTTGCGGGGGCCGCTGCAAGTACGTCCATGTAAGCTCGGTCG